>JAPPDF010000071.1 GCA_028875575.1 Acidobacteriota bacterium | reverse complement strand
CTCCAGACCGTGCGACGGCGCGGCTGATTCAGGGCGAAACAGCGGTGTTTCAAATGAGCCGGGAGTCCCCTCTCGGGGCCGGTTCAAGTTGAGTTTCGGCGGTCGAGCATGTAAAATCCCGACCGAATCGGCTAAACGCTGTGCGACGGGCTTCTCTTCTGTCGAAGTCCTTCAAGTGCCTGCGCGGGAGGTTTCCATGTCATTTCCGGCCTCGGTGCAAAGAGCCCTGGCTGCCAAGGGCAACCGTAAGACAGACTATGAACGTCTCAAGGCGGCCCTGAACCACCAGGAGCCCGACTACGTTCCGCTTTTCGAAATGGGTATCGAGCCGGAGATCAAGGAACTGTTCATGGGCAAGCCGGTCCAGGGACACGCCGACGAGATCGAATTCTTCCGGGCCGCCGGATTTGACGCCTACCCAGTCTCGCTGAGCGTGATCAATGTCCACCTGAAGCCGGTTGAAGGCCAGGACAGCCAAACAGAGAAAGGCGCCGGCGGCGTCCAGGTAAGCAGCCACAGCGTCAGCACCTACAAGGCCGAACTGGAAGCCTACACCGAACGGCATTGGGCGGAAATGCACAAGGGCGTCATTTCCAACAAGGACGAGTTTGCCGCCTATCCCTGGCCCGATCCCGACGATCTGGACTTCTCGGTGTTGGACGAAGTCGGTGCCATGCTGCCGCCCGGGATGAAAATCGGCGTCGTCATCGGCAAGGTATTTACCGGCGTCTGGTTCATGATGGGGATGGAAACCTTCATGCTGTCCTACATCGACGACCCGGAACTCATCGACATGATGTACGGCAAGATCATCCCCCTCCAGCAGCGGGTGATGGAGGTCGCCATGGAACACCCCGCCGTCGGCCTGAGCTTCCATGCCGACGATCTCTCCGGGAAGAACGGACCCCTGGTGCACCCCGACCACTATCGCAAGTACGCCTTCCCCTGTTACAAGACCATGTGCGATATGGCCAGGGCGGCGGACAAGCCCTTCGTCTACCACACCGACGGGGACATCTCCATGGTTATCGATGAACTGATCGATCTCGGGATCCACGGCTGGCACCCGGTGGAAGCACAGGCCCACGACATCAATGAAATCAAGGCGCAATATGGGGACCGGCTCGCCTTGCTGGGCAACATCGACCTGCAATACACCTTGACCCTGGGGACTCCTGATGAAGTTGAGGACGAGGTTCGCACTCGAATCAGGGATCTGGCTCCCGGGGGCGGCTACTGTGTTTCATCCGGCAACTCCATCCCCGAATACGTGCCCATAGACAACTACGCCGCCATGCTGGAGGCCACTTTCAGATACGGCAAATATCCTATTGCGCTCGATTGAGCGCAAGCCTTAAGACGGCGGCACGCCAGTCCGACGCCGGCCGTAACTGCAGGTTACGGTCCGATATCGCCACGCCAATCCAATTGAACCAGGAAGGGACTCTCAATGCCGATTGTCAACGATGGCCTGGAGGAAGAGCTGCAGTGGGTCACCATCCCTGAAGAGAACAGTCGAATTCGGGGAGTCCTGGAGAAGGCCGACCCCTTGATGCAGGATATCGCCTTTTATGTCATCGTCGGCGAGCACCACCAGACCGACCGCTTGACCAAGGAGGCCTTGGACAGGGAATTCGATCCGAACGTCATTCTGGACGACGGATTGATCGCCGGCATGTCGGTGGTGGGGGTCAAATTCCGCGACAACGTGATCTTCGTGCCTGAGGTCCTGGTGGCCGCCAGGGCCATGAAGGCCGGAATGAAGCACCTGGATCCGATTCTGTCGGCGTCGGGCATCGAACCCATCGGCACGGTGATCATGGGCACCGTCCAGGGCGACCTTCACGACATCGGCAAGAACCTTTGCGGGATGATGCTTGCGGGCGCGGGATTCTCGGTCCACGACCTGGGAGTGGACACCAAGCCTCAGGAGTTCGTGGATGCGGTGGTCGAACACAAGGCCGAACTGGTTGGCATGTCGGCGCTGCTCACCACCACCATGAGAAACATCGAAACGACCAATCGGGCCTTCGAACAGGCCGGCTTGCGCGAAAAGGTCCGGACCATGGCCGGTGGGGCCGCCCTGAGCCGGGAACTGGCGCACAAGATGAAGTGCGACGGCTATGGGAAGGATGCCCTGGCCTGTGTCGAAAAAGCCAAGGAACTTCTGGAGCAGGTAAAGCTCCCCACTTCCGCTGCGACCTGAGACGGAAGATCAGGCGATCCGGTACTTCTCAACGCCTTCCGGGTCGAGGTCGATTCCCAGCCCGGGCTCTTCGGGAATGGCCAGGGTCCCGTCCCGGGCCGTGAATCGCTGCAGAGTGATCTCATCCCGCAACCGTGTGCCCTCCTCCACGACAAATTCGGTGATGAAGGAGTTGGGGATGGAATTCAGAAAGTGGAGAGCGGCGGCGACGTTGATGTAGGTGGTGAATCCGTGGTTGACGCAACGGAGGCCACGGTCGGCCGCCAGGCTGGCGATTTTGACTGCTTCGGTAAATCCGCCGCACCGGGTCAGATCCACCTGCACCACGTCGATCCTGCCTTGATCCATCAGCTCGATAAATGAGCGGCGTTCGCTTTCCTCCTCGCCGGCCGCGATGGGAATGTCGGTGGACGAGGCCAGTCGGGAGTATCCCCGGTAGTCGTCCGGCAGCAGCGGCTCCTCCAGCCAGAAAATATCGAAGTCGCTGAAGGCCTTGGCTCGCTGGATGGCTGTCTTGGCATCCCAGGCCAGCCCGGCGTCGATCAGCAGGTCGGCGTCGTCCCCCAGCCCCGCCCGCGCCTCCCGCACCAGGGCCACGTCCGTGGCCGCATCCTCGCCCATGGGCGCCCATCCGAACTTGACCGCGTCGAAGCCCTGGTCCCGGAAGCGGCGGGCTCTCTCACCCGTTTCCGCAGGCGTGGCGCCGAACAGGGAGCTGGCATAGGCGCGAATCCCCTGGTGGAAGCCGCCTCCCAACAACTTCCAGACGGGCAATCCCAGCACCTTGCCCTTGATGTCCCAGAGGGCCATGTCGATCCCGCTCATGGCATGGATGGCGATTCCCCGCCGGCCGGCGTAGATGTTCTCCCGATACATCTTGTGCCAGAGAAACTCTGTCCTCAGGGGGTCTTCACCAATCAGGAGTTCACCCAATCCACTGTTGAGAGGGTGGCAATAGGGGCCCTCGATCATCCCCTTGACGGCCATGGGGGCGGAGTCCACTTCGCCGATGCCATGCACCCCCGCGTCGGTCTCAACCCGGACAACCAGAGCGTCCTGGCCGCTGTCGGCCTGTTCCTTGATTTCGGGAAGACGCAGGTAGAGAGTTTCGACTCGAGTGATTTTCATGGTGGCTCCAGCGTCGACGGCCGCGCGGGACGGGGAGAAGTCCTCCGTACCTGAAACTCATGCGAAGGCCTGGTTAACGGGTTTGATGATGAGCTCGGGCACGTGGGCTCGCGGGGGAAGGGTGGCTACAAACCGAACCGCGGCCGCCACGTCTTCGGGCCGCAGGATCTGCGCGCGGTGCTCGGCGCTGACCGCCACCGGGCGGACATCAAGCAAGGGCGTGTCCACCTCTCCCGGAGCAACCACGGTAGCGCGGATGCCCCGGTGGCCCTCTTCCAGGCTCACCACCTTGGTGAAGGCGTCCATGGCGTGCTTGGAGGCGCTGTAGGCCGCACCTCCCAGGTCACTGGCCCTGCAGCCGGCCGTCGAAGTGACATTGACGATGAGACCGTCCCCGCGGCCTCTCATATGGGGAAGCACCTCGGCAGCTACATTGAAGGCCCCGGTGGCATTCACGGCCATGATGTAGTCCCAGCTCTCGGGCTCGATCCGCTCCATGGTTCTTTCGACCACGTTCACCCCGGCGTTGTTGACCAGGATGTCGATCTTTCCGAACCGGTCGATCGCCTTGCCGACCAGCTCTCCGACCTGGGTGCGATCGGTGACGTCCAGCGGCCAGGGGTGCACGGCTCCCGCCCCACCGATGCTCAGGGCTGCCGTCTGAAGTCTTTCCCGATTGCGGCCGCAAATCACCACCGTGGCCCCCTCGTCTGAAAACTGCCGAGCTACCGCCAAACCGATTCCGGTGGCGCCTCCGGTAACCAGGGCCACTTTATCCTTGAGTTGCATGGGTTTCCTTTCAACTAGTGTTCTGTAACAGAAATAGGGTTGCCATGTTTCGGAGCGCAACGGCACCGGATTCTAGGAGCGACGACGAGCGAATGCTATTCATTGCGAGGAGGAGCGACGACGAAGACGGCGCCGTTCCGCCCGAACCCGAAGGGCCGATGGAGGTTCCGGGGATGGAAAGCGCAACGGCACCTGTTGGCTGAAACGAGACGGGTCTCTCCTAGCGACTGTTCCCCGGTGGAACCTCTATCGGAGATGGCAACCCTATTTCTGTTACAGGACACTAGCGTTGAACGCCTGCCACACCCGCCGGCAGGCCGAAACAGTAGAGGTGCCGGCTGGTCCGCAGGTAGATGCGCCCCCCGGAAATGGCAGGCGTGGCGTAGGCTTCCTCCTGTAAATCGGCCTGGGACAACTGCCGCCATTGGGGCTCGGCGCTGATCACGCTCAACTCGCCCTTCTCGCTGAGCAGGTAAATCTTGCCGTCTCCCGCAACCGGAGAACTGAAATACCGGGATTGCCCGGCAACACGACCCACCTTCAGGGTCTTCCCCGATTCCGGGTCCAGGCTGGCCACGATGCCCCCCCGCTTCACCCAGAAAAGGTAACCCCTGTAGTGGATAGGAGAGGGGACATAGGGCAGGTAGCGGTCCTGCCGCCAAAGCACATGGGACTTTGTGACGTCGCCGGACCCGCCCGGACGGATGGCCAGAGCCACATTCTGCACCGTCTCGAAAATGTGCTTCATCCCATCGTATTCGGCCTTGGTGAGCCGGTCGTCCTTGTCCCGGTCGAACTGGTTGAAGCGCGCCTTGAGCGATCCCTCCGGCAACTCTTCAAATTCCAGGAGACCGTTCCGGTTTCGGTCCAATTGACTGACAACCTCCGAGAAGGGTTGGAGTTTTTCCCGTTCTCCCGGATCGGCTCCCGGGGACCAGGTGGCGCTGAAGACAACGCCTCCCTCGCCGATCACCGGCGTGGTGTTGACGATGCGGGAGAGGCCTCGTACGGTCCATATCTCTTTCCCGGTATCCGGATCGTATGCCGCGATTCGCAGGGTCCCGGAAACCACGATCTGTTTCCTTCCGTTCACCTTCAGACTCACCGGGGTCGAAAACCCCCGGGGAAACTCCGGGCGTCCGGTCTTCCAGAGCGTCTTGCCGCTGCTCTTATCCAGGGCCATGAGAAACGAGTCGACGTCATGATCCTGGTTCAACACCACGCGGTCACCCACGATGATGGGCGAACTGGCGGCGCCGAATCCATTTTTGAAAGGACCCATCGGGCGCCGCCACAATAACTTGCCGTTCCTGTCGTAGCAAAAGAGGCCCCCCGACCCAAAGAAGCTGACGATCCGCTCCCCGTCCGTGGCCGGGCTGGACTGGGCGTGGCTTCCGTCACGGTGAATCTCCTCCAGCTTTCCGTACTCCGCTTCGACCTTCCACAGCACCTCCCCGGTATCCCGGTGCAATCCCAGGGTAAGGAGCGATTCACCCTCGACTCCCGTGACAAAGACGCGATCGCCGTGGACCACCGGGGAAGAGTGCCCCGGTGGGAGGGGAACCCTCCAGAGGAGGTTTCGATCGGGTCCAATGGAGGCGGGCAGCTTGTGGGATCCCGAGGCCACGCCGGAAGCATTGGGACCGCGAAACTGGGGCCACGAATCCGATTGCGCGAATTCAACCGCGCAGCAAAGCAAGGCCACCGACAGGCGCAAAATTGTTTTCACGTTGGACCTCCATGGCCGGTATCGGAAACGGACTGACCCAAACCCCAAACCGGTATTGGAGTCAACCTCCCCGGCCCGACCGAAACGAAAGGATGATTATATTCGTTTCCGGATGGTCATCAAGCCCGGTGAGAAATGTGGGGCGGTGTCGGTATAATGGTGCACTTGACTTTGACAGAGGACACTCCAACGGACATCGAGGGCACGGCCAATGAGCAACATCAGCTATAGCACAGTAGGGTTTAGAGACCGGGACGTGGAGGCTGCCCTGGACGGGGTCGCCGCCGCGGGGTTCACCCAAACCGAAGTCTTGGGGCAAGAGCCTCACCTGGCAGTCCCTCCCACCGGCAAGGCCTTGGCGGACTTTCGAACCCGTCTGGCGGCCCGAGGGCTTCGGGCCAGAACGGTTCATGCTCCATTGACCCGTAACGTCCTGGGAGCCCCCGAGGAGAACTGGCGCCTGGAAGTGGTCGAGATATTGGCCAGCTACCTTCGCCTGGCCGCCGCGCTGGAGGCCACCGAGGTCATTATTCATCCGGTTCCCAACCCTATTTTCGTTCCCGAGGGCGATGATCCCGAAGTGGCCAGACGCATCGCCGACGCGGTTCCAAGGTCCCTGGATCGACTGGTTCCGGTCGCCGAGAGCGAGGGTGTCCGCATGCTGCTGGAAAACCTGCCCTACTCCTGCGGCTATCCCTACCTCGGCATGCAGGAATTGCGGCCCCTGGTTGACAGTTACCCCGAGGAGCAGCTGGGGCTGGTGATCGATACCGGACACGCCTGGACCATGAAGCGGGATCCCTCGCGGGAGATCGAGCTCGCCGGGTCCCGACTCCGGGGAACCCACCTGCAGGACGTCGACTACGACGAACCCAACGACAACCACTGGGTCCCAACCCAGGGAGGGCTGGACTGGTCGGCCATCCGCAAGGCGCTGGCCTCGGTCGGATATCCCGGTCCCTGGACCTTTGAAGTCGCCCGGGGAACACAAGGGGAAACTCCTGACCAGTTAGCGCACATGACCCGCCAGGTGGCACGCTCCTGGGGCCTGTAAATGAAGATTACCGACATCCGTGTCCGTGGCGGCCGCCTTTCCAGCTTGACCTTCGTCGAGGTGGACACCGACGAAGGCCTGATCGGAATCGGCGTCACCGGCTCCCCCTCCTGGATTATCGGGCCCATCGTGCTGGACCGCCAGGGAGGCTTGAGCCGTTTTCTGCTTGGCCGGGATCCGCTGGAACCCGGCCGCCACTGGGTGCGCATGTTCCGGGACTGGCAGGCACTCAGGGGGCGCGGCGGCGAGGGTGGCATGGCCGTCAACGCCATGGGCGCCGTCGACATGGCTCTTTGGGATCTGGCCGGTAAGGCCCTGAACCAACCGGTCTGCAAGCTGCTGGGAGGAACGGTGCAGAGCCGGGTCATGGCCTATGCCAGCGGCACGGCCTTCGATCCCGACTCCCTGGACGGTAAGGGCCCTCCCCGGCTGAAGTCCCCCGAACAGTTGGCAGCGGAAAGCGCGTCCCTTGTCCGGCGGGGGTTCCGGGCCGTCAAGTTCGGATGGGGCAACCACTTCCGCACCGAGGATGAAGAGAGGCTGGCCGCCATCCGCCAGGCCATCGGGCCGGAGACCCGCCTGATGCTCGACTTCGGCTGTCCGGCCTATTGGACCCCCGGCTGGAACGTCAAGGAAGCCATTCGAGCCATCCGCTTTCTGGAAGCCTTCGACCTCTACTTCCTGGAGGAGCCCATGCCCCCATTCGACGTGGACGGCTACGCTGCGCTGACCCGGGCCGTCGAGGTCAAGATCGCTTCCGGGGAAAGTCTCGGCACCACCCATGAGTTCCGGCACTACATCGACCACAGGGCGCTGGACGTCGTCCAGCCCGACGCCGCCCAGATGGGGATTACCCAGTGTCACTACGTCGCCCGGCGGGCCGAGGAAGCCGGCCTGCTCTGTGTCCCCCACAGCCCCTGGTCGGCCACGGTGGTGGCCGCACACCTCCAGATTCTCTCCACCGTGACCAACGGAGCCATGGTGGAATATCCCGGCTGGGAGGCCCTGCGGGAAAAGTCGACGTCGGCTCACCTGATCACCAGGATGGCCCACGAGGAAATTATTGAATGGCCCCTGAAGCTGAGCGACGGTTACCTCCAACTTCCGGAAAGTCCGGGCCTGGGATTGGGCAACTACGTCCCGGAAGCGCTTTCGCGGATGGAAAAGCTGGCGGCACAAGGAGAATGATTTGGCGGGAAACCCCCCTTTCCTGGCGGTGGTCAGTTGGCTCCCCCGGGGCTTGGAGCAAATCGAAAGCTGCGTGGACGGCGTCCGGGTGGTTGCCGGCGAGGACCGCGACTTTCTGATGGAGGCCTTCGCCCAGGCCGAGGTAGCCTTTGTGGGGGCTTTCGACGCCGGACTCCTGCGGGTGGCCAAGAAACTCCGCTGGGTCCACGCGGGCTCGGGCGGAGTGGAAGGCTACATGTTTCCGCAAATGGTGGAGAGTCCCATTACCCTGACCTGCTCCAAGCCCTGCTTCGATTCGACCGGGGCCGAGTACGCCTTGGGAATGATGCTGGCATTCAGCCGCCGACTGCATGTCGATTTGAGGCACAGACCGGACCGGGAGTGGGAATGGTCGGTTCCGGGAACCCTGCGCTCTCGAGGCCAATGGCCCACCGAGCTGAAGGGCAGGACAGTCGGCATTCTGGGTCTGGGCGTGATGGGATCGGAAATCGCCCGGGTGGCCAAGGGTTTCGGCATGCGCGTGATCGCAATGGCCAGAACGCGGCGAACCCCTCCGCAAACCGTGGACCGGTTGCTGGGCCCGACTCAAATGGACGAGCTGCTGACAGACTCGGATTTCGTGGTTCTGAGCCTTCCGCTCACCCCCGAGACCAGGGGAGTGATCGGCGAGCGGGAGCTGGGGACGATGAGAGACAGCGCCTGCTTCATCGATGTTTCCGGGAGGCCGGCGCTTTACGACCTGGAAGCCGTTCGGCGGGCTCTGGTGGAAAGGCGCATCGCCGGAGCCGCCCTGCAACTGGATGTGCCGGCTCCCGATTCGGCGCTGTGGGAGGTCGAAAACCTGCTGATGTCATTCCACCGCGTCGTCACACGCGAGGAATACCAGCGTTGCGTGGAGCTGTTTTGCGAGAACCTGCAGCGCTACTGCCAGGGCCAATCCCTGCTGGGACTGGTGGACAAGTCGGCAGGCTATTAGTGTCCTGTCCCGCAAGCAAGATTACCCGCACCGACCCTGCCCCTCACCCCGTCACAGCAATCGCTGTTTCTTGAGGAAGTCTCCCAACTGCTCCATCTCGGCGTCGCTGAGACTGTAGTAGGGAGGTCTTCTCCAGCGCCCGCAGAGGCCGTAGTGCTCGTACATCCCGTGAAACCAGGCGTCAAAGGCTCCCTGCCGCGCCATGATGAACTCGAACAGGGGCAGATCGAAGTTCCGGATGATTTCGACGGCCTTGGCCATGTCGTCCGTCTGGATGGCTTTCCAATAGTCGTGGGACACCTCGGGCTTGAAGGTGATGAAGGTTGAAAGGTATCCGTCACAGCCGAAGGGATGAAGGTTCAGGTGATTCTGCTTCTGCCCGCCGGAAAAGACGGCCCAGTGGTCGTGGACCAGCAGCGCCATCTTCCGGCCGAACTCACCGCACCAGTCGTCCTTGATGGCCACCACTCCCGGCACCTCGTCCCGAACCCGTTTGAGCGTCTCCAGGCCAAAGGCCTCTCCCCGAGGCACGAAGGTGGCCGTGATGATCATTACCGGCAGCTCGGCTGCAGCAGCCGCGTAGTGGTCCACCAGCGTGGAGGTGGTGCAGGATCCGGCCCAGTCGGGCGGCATCACCATCAGGACGCCGGCCCCGGTCTCCCTGGCGTAGCGGGCGAATTCCACCAGCTTGGGTGTTCCCCAGTTCCTTTCGGCCGCCACCACCATGGCCCGGCCTGCCGTCTGCTCGCAGACGACCCGGGTCACTTCGGCGATATCGTCATCGGTCAGGAGGGTATACAGGCTGTCCCCCCAGGTCAGCAGCATGGTCGGGCTGCCTGCCTGGATGGAAAAATCCACATAGCGCCGCAGGCCGGCGTAGTCGACTTGGCCATCCCGCAGAAAAGGGGTCCGGATGGAAGCTACCGGACCGGTCAGACTGTTTCGAATCTCCTGCTTGAGAGCATCCATGGTCGTCTCTTTCTTGTTTGGAACACCCCTGTTTCGCCCCATGTGAGCTGCCCCGTCGTATGGGACGGCGGCGCGGTTGGGCGAAAAGTGAATAGTGGCTAGTCGAGAGTGGAAAGTTATTCAATCGACACGTTAAGCGTCCTGCCTAAAACACCCTGTTTCACCCTGTATGTTCCGCGTATGTTTCGCACGGCAGGGCTGGGACGGAGCTAATCACTAGCCCGCATTTCTCACCAGGGGGCATGATCATGGCGCAGGATTTTTCCCTTCAGCGCGTGCTCGCGACCGAAGAGCGTAGCGGTCACTACGGTCGAGGGAGCATGTGCGCGCTGAAGGGAAAAGGACAAGCCAGGGCATGCCCAGCGCCGTCTGTGATGCGCAAGCCCTTGACATTGAGCCAATCAAGGTGCTGAAGATAATCTACTTCTTGTAATGCCTCCAGCGGCCTGGTGAGAAATGCGGGCTAGTTCCACCCCCCCTGATTCATCCCATTTGAGCCATCACGTCGTATGGCGCTACCGTTGGGGAAGGTTCTGCAATGCCTATAGGCAAAACAGCCTACTCCTTGACGATCAGTCCCAGCAGGGCGCCCGCCACACCCCCCTGCACCACGGTGCCCAGGAACCAGACCAATGCAATCGTGTGAGTCAAAGGCATCACGGCATAGCTGCCGTAACCCATGCCGATTCCAATGGCCACGCCGAAGAGCAGGCCGTATTGAGTGGCACGGCCCAGATCCTTCCGGCAGATCAGGAACTTGTAGATGCTGACGAACACCACCGCGGAAATCAGCGTCACCACGTAGATCAACCCGATCATGATCTCATCCGGAGACCGCCAAAGGTCAGCCGTGGCCCCATATTCACCCATGAGGATCAACTGATGAATGACAATGTCCAGCAGGGACCAGGCCAGGAATACGGCCACCACGGCAAGGATTGTCCTTTTCCCCATTTCATCTCCTTTTCGTTAGCCGGCACCATGCACTCGCGACGAAGGGAAGCAACCTGTTTTTCGCTCAGGAAGCAGCCTGTCGCAGTTCTCCCACCGAATCGATCATCCCATGCACCCGGTCTACAAACCAGGAGGGCGGATGCCTCAACGGCAACCTGGCCGGACCGCAGGGAATTCCGACCAGCGGCATGCAGGCCTTGATAAAGTTGCCCTCCCCCGTGATCCCGTCACGGATCACTTCAGCCAAAGCCCGATTGTACACCTCTTCCGACGCCATATAGAGATGAGTCGCCTCCTCGTATTCCCTGGCGCTCAGCGCCTGGAGGATTCTGAGGTTGGTCCTGGGTATAAAGTTGGCAGCTTGGGACACGTACCCCCGAGCACCCAGGATAAAGGACGAGGCCACGAAGGCGCCGTGAAAATTGCAGACGATGTTGAACCGATCCTTACAGGCGGACAACACCGCCACCAACTCGCTGTCACTGCTGCTGGACCATTTCAGCCCCACCACGTTTTCCAGCCCGGCCAGTCGCTCCACAAATCTCAGGTCCATGTCGAAGCCGCAGGTCCAGAAGGTATTGTAGGCCGTAATTCCCAGGCTCACGGATTGACTGATGGCGCAGAAATATTCAAAGGCGTCATCGGCCGTGCTGGCAAAATACCAGGGCGGCTCGACCTGCAATCCGTCTGCCCCGATTCTCTCGGCGTGCCGGGCCAATTCCACCGAAGTTCGAGTGGACTGATGAGAGATTCCGACGAAAACAGGCAGCCGGCCGGCCGAAGCGTCGACGGCGGCCTCGGCAACCGCCTTGCGTTCCTCGGTGGACAGATGCATCTGCTCTCCGCCCGCTCCCAAGGCCACATACACCGCCGTTCCGGTCCGCAACCCTCCGCTGACGAGATATTCGATGCAGGTCCTGATCCTGGGAAGATCCAGTGAATAGTCATCGTTCATGGGAGTGCAGGCAGCGACAAAAATTCCCTGATACTTCGATTTGGTCTCATCGCTCTTCGTCATGGTTTCTTGTCTTCCCGGGCTGCCGTCGGTTGGTGAACGAGAGTTTCTCCCAGACAGGAGCCTTCAAATGGGTGAGTATTTCCCGTGGGGGTTCTTGTGGATGGCGGGGCGACGGCTGCCCTGGATCCGCGCCACTTCGTCTTCAATGGCCGCCACCTGGTCCCGGCTGGTGCAGACTTCCATCTCCAACCGGCACTGGTAGCTCTCGCCCGGCGGCAGGACGACGACGCGACCCTTTGCCCGCTCGAATCCCTTCAGGTTGGGATAGTTGGTGCCCGGCTCCAGCCCGGTGACGTATCCATCGGACAGACCGACGGTATTTTTCCACTGGGTGAAGTGGGGGAGCTCTCTCTTGTTGAATCGAAGCACCACGGCGCGGTCGCCAGAGGCATCCCGCAGGGCCACCAGGGTGCGACCTGACGCATCCTCTGCCAGATCATAGAAGTAAACCTGCTCCACGTACCCGGGGGTGGGTGCCAGGTAGGTATCGATCTCCCCGATCCCCTCCACCGCCCGGGCGTCCCGGGGAGCCACCTCCAGCACGGCCGCCAGCAGCTTTGATCCGGCTCCCAGGAAGGGACGGCCGAAGTTGCAGTGGTAGACCAATTCCAGCTCGGAGGGAGTGGCCTTCAAGTTGGTGATGGTGTCCTGGACCGTCAAGCGGTTGGAGCGGGAAGTAGTGCTGACGGTCGACCGCAGGCGGAGGCCCGGAAGGAAGAGGGAGGATTCGTCCACCTCCCCCACCACCGAAACCCTGCCGCTTCCGGGATCGGAGCGGACCTCCAGGGTGTGGGCCGGCAGATTGGCAATCTTGCCATGGAGGGTGAGGTCGACCGAGACGCGGTTTCCGTTGTTGTCGACAATCACGTCTTCGCCGGGGGATCCATTGGAGTCCAGGCCGCAACGCACGATGCATTCGTCGAACCCCTTCAGCCAGCCCAGCCCGCCCCGGTCCCCTTCGTCCACCCACTTGGGATGCACCGGGCCCTTGACCGGAGATTCCCAACCCACCGGAATCCCGTGGCAGGAGGCTTTCCAAAGCCCCATTCCACGAGTCGGCAGAATGGAGTAGGAGAGTTCGGCATTGGTGACCTCCACCAGGTCGACGCCGCTTCTCAAGCCTCCCTGCAGGCAAGTCTTGGAGACGGTGCAATCCGGGACCCCCAGGTCCTCGTGGCCCAGAAAGAGCGACTCTTTCCAGACGTTGGCACCGACATCGGTCAAAACCCAGGATTTCTCCTCCGCCATGGCCCTTCCTCCTCTCAACCGCGATTCGGGTATTCTAATGAAACGCTCGTCCGGCCTGTCAACTCATTCCTGGGTCAGGCAAGCACCGCCCGCGCCCCTCCACGACTGGGCGGATCATTCGAGAAGGATTCTTGATTGAACATGGATGCACAGGATGCACAGGATAATCAGCACGGGAGGATGCTGCAAGATAGGCTGACTCCGGCGATGATCGCGTGCCGATTTACGGTGTCCAGGACTGCAAGCCGGCCGCCTTCAGGAAAAATCCTGTGCATCCTGTGCATCCATGTTAATAAACCATCTATCCGTACACGACTCGGTTGTCGCCCCCCTAAGAAAACCGCATCTATTCGTCTATTGGTGGAGCCTTTTGCAAATTCGGCAGCGGGACGTCTACCGGGAATGGCCACAAAAGGCACAAAAACACAATTTGTGACTTTTGTGCTTTTTGTGGTTGGACAGCACTTTTCGCCAGGTCGCACCCGAAATTGAAAAAAGCAGAACCTCAGGTTTGCCGGCAAGATGACCTGCCCCGCTACGAAATTTGCAACTAGCCCTGGTGTTCATTCGTGTCGATTCGTGGTTCGTCGTTCTCCTTCGGGGATAACGCTCGGTTGGGTCGGGCAAGCCGGCTTCATCTTGATACTGGGTAATCGGTTCGACTAAAATGGGCGGGTTCATCCAGGCCCGGTTCTGTCTTGCCTTTTGGACTGAAATCCCGGACATCCTCGGCAGTCGGTGACAGCAGCGTGGAGTGGAAACCCACCCGTCCTCAAGTGAGGAGGTGACAGCCAACCGTGAGCTTCCTGTACCCCCTAAATCGGCCGTATCTCAGGAGCATGGTCTGTATGCTGACCTGCCTCGCAACGGCAGCCTTGGTCTTCAACCCTCTTCAGGCAGCCGGACCCGAGGAGAGCCGCCCTCTCGACTTCAACCGTGACATTCGGCCCATCCTTGCCGACAACTGCTATGCCTGCCATGGACCCGATCAGAACCAGCGCATGGCCGGTTTGCGCCTCGACCTCCCGGATTCCGCCTTGGGCCGGCTGGACTCGGGCAATCTGGCCATCGTTCCCGGAAACCCGGAAGAGAGCCAGCTCATCCGGCGCATCACCGCCGAGGTCGAAGCCCTCAAGATGCCTCCGGCCTATTCCGGAAAGGAACTGACCCGTCAGCAAATCGATCTGCTGACCCGCTGGATTCGCCAGGGGGCTCCCTGGAGCAAGCACTGGGCTTACGTGCGCCCGGAAAGGCCGGCACTCCCGAAAGTAGCGGACAAGAGCTGGCCCGAAAACGCCATCGATAATTTCACTCTGGCCCGGCTGGAACGGGAAGGCATCAGCCCCTCGCCGGAGGCAGACCGCAGGACCCTCATCCGGCGTGTGACCTTCGACTTGACCGGACTCCCGCCCACTGTCCGGGAAGTCGAGAAATTTCTTTCCGATCAGAGCCCGGAAGCCTACGAGAGGCTGGTGGACAGGCTGCTGGCTTCGCCCCACTTCGGCGAGCGCATGGCCATGCACTGGCTGGACCTGGCTCGCTATGCCGACTCCGACGGTTACCATATCGACTTTCCCCGATCGATGTGGAAGTACCGCGATTGGGTGATCGCGGCATTCAATGCCAACAAGCCCTTCGACCGGTTCACGGTGGAGCAGCTGGCGGGGGACCTGCTGACCGACCCCACCCTGGACCAGAGAATCGCCACTGCTTTCAATCGCAACGGAATGACCAGCACCGAAGGCGGTGCCGACGCCAGGGAATATCTCTCCAAGTACGTAATCGACCGGGTCAACACCACGACCACGGTCTGGTTGGGCTCTACCGTGGCCTGCGCCGAGTGCCACGACCACAAGTTCGACCCCTTTACCCAGCAGGAGTATTACCAACTGTACGATTTCTTCCACCAGATCCCCGAGAAGGGTCTGGACCGGGATCCCGCTCCTCCCTACCTAAGGCTGCCCTCCGAGGAGCAACGAGCGAGGCTGAGCCAACTGGAAAAAACCATCCAGACCCTGGAAGCGAGCCGTCAAGCCCGACTCGACATGACCCATGACGGGCTGGACGAGGCCCAGGCCGAATGGGAGGGAGAGCTGGCTCGAATCCATCGGACCCGCCAGGAACTGGAACTGAAGGAGTGGTCGATGATCGGGCCCTTTTTCGCCCAGTCCGCCGAAGAAGCCTTCACGCGGTCCTTTCCGCCGGAATTGGAGCTGGACTTCTCCAAGAGCTATCAGGACGGCAGATTGTCATGGAACGCTCGCCCGGACTGGAAGGACGGGAAAGCTCAATCGCTGTTGGGCAACAAGGCCGCCACTTACCTGCACCGGCGGATCGTTGCCGAATCAGCCCGCAAACTGAAATTCTTCGTGGCGACCAGCGCCCCCTATGCCGACGGCCTCAAGGTCTGGCTGAACGGAGGGCTCGTTCTCGCCAAAGCCGTGGAGGGCTGTGAGCCGGCGGAGTCGATCGAGGTGCAGGTGGACCTCCGGTCCGGAGCCAACGACCTGCTTCTGAAGCTCGTCAACTACGGGGGCGGCTATGGATTTTATTTTTCCCTGGATGCGCCTCTGGAAGATAAGCGCCTCACGCAGGTGATGTCGGCGGCAGCCAAGCCGGTGCTGGAGAGAGACGGTGGGGAAAAGACGGCCTTGCGGCACTATTTTCGCGAGAAAAACTCTCCGCGCTTGCAGAGCCTCGGACAGCAACTGTCCCAGTTGCGCAAGGAAAAGGAGGAGCTGGAGCAAGACATCCCCACCGTACGGGTGATGGAGGAGATGGAGTACCGCAGACCCACCCACATCCTGGTACGGGGAGACTACCGGAGCAAGGGCGAGCAGGTGTCGGCAGGCGTTCCCGAATTCTTGCCTTCCTTGCCCCCGGGAGAAAAGGTGGATCGCCTGGCCCTGGCTCGCTGGCTGACCGACCCCGACCATCCGCTGGTGGGACGAGTCGCAGTCAACCGCTTCTGGCAGCTCTTCTTCGGCACCGGAATCGTTCGAACGGCCAATGAATTCGGCACTCAGGGCGAGCCGCCCTCTCACCCCGGGCTGCTGGACTGGCTGGCCCGGGAGTTCGTGGACGGGGGCTGGGACGTCCAGTCCATGTTGAAGACCATTGCCATGTCGGCCACCTACCGGCAATCGTCCCGGTACCGCCCGGATCTTCTGTCCAGGGACCCTGGCAACCGATTGCTGGCCAGAGGCCCGCGCCTGCGGCTGCCCGCCGAGGCCATCCGGGACAACGTGCTGGCCATCAGCGGCCTGATGGACCGGGACCGCCCCCCCGGAGGGCCGAGCGTCTATCCCTATCAGCCTCCCGGACTCTGGGAGACCAAGTCCTTCTACTGCCGCACCAAGTACGAGCAGAGCCAGGGAGAGGACCTCTATCGCCGCAGCCTGTACACCTTCTGGAAGCGCTCGGTGCCCAATCCCATATTGCAGACCTTCGATGCACCCGACCGCGAGGTCTGCACCGTCAGTCGGGAGCGCACGGTGACTCCGTTGCAGGCGCTGATCACCTTGAACGAGACCACCTACGTGGAGGCCGCGCGGGTCTTTGCCCAGCGGATTCTCAAGGAGGCCGGACCATCGGTGCGGGAGCGCATTCGTTTCGCCTATCAAACCGCCCTGGCCCGTCTGCCCAGACCGGAGGAGGAGAGGATCACCGAACGCACCTTCAACAGGATCTTCGAGACTTACCGGGGAGAGGCGGCCAAGGCGCGGCAGTTGGCGAGCATCGGGGAGTCCCCGGCCGACGCCGATCTCGAGGTCACTCAACTGGCAGCCTGGACCGGCGTGGCCAAGTTGATTCTGAACCTGGATGAGACCATGACCAAGGAGTAGATCCATGAGCCTTGAACAAGAGCTGGCCCTTCAGATGACGAGACGGCGCTTCTTCGGTCGAGGGGCCAAGGGCATCGGATCGCTGGCCCTGGCATCGCTTCTGAGGGAAGACCTGTATGGCGACTCTCCCGGAAAATCCTACGGCGCGTTGAACCGGCTACACTTCGCACCCACGGCCAAGCGCATCATCTACCTCTTCATGTCGGGAGCGCCATCCCAGCTGGATCTGTTCGACTCCAAGCCGAAACTGGTTGAAATGACCGGACAGCCCATGCCCGAAAGCGTCACCAAGGGCCAACGGATCGCTCAGCTTGCCGGCCGCAAGCTGGTATGCGTCGGGTCCAAGTTCCAATTCGGGAAGCACGGGCGGTCCGGCGCCGAAATGTCGGAACTGTTGCCGCACATGGCCGGTGTAGCCGACGATCTGGCCATCATTCGCTCGATGCATACCGACGCCATCAACCACGATCCGGCCGTGACCTTGATCCAGACGGGAGGACAACAGCCGGGACGCCCCACCATGGGAGCCTGGTTCTCTTACGGCCTGGGCAGCGAAAACCATCAATTGCCGTCCTTCGTGGTCCTGACTTCGGGGGGCGGTCAGGGCCAACCCCTGCTGTCCCGCTACTGGGGCAACGGCTTTTTGCCCAGCAGCCACCAGGGAGTCGAATTTCGCTCCAAGGGAGAGCCCATCCTCTTTGTCTCCAACCCCCGAGGCGTCACCCCTACCTCGCGGCGCCACTTGCTGGACGGGCTGCGGGATCTCAACCGCCTCAAAATGGATGCGGTCGGCGATCCCGACATCGCGGCGCGGATCAAGTCCTTCGAGATGGCCTACCGGATGCAAACCAGTGTCCCGGACCTGATGGATACCGGCCAGGAACCCCGGAAGGTTCTGGAGCAGTACGGCGCTCAACCCGGTGTTCCCTCCTTTGCCAACAATTGCCTGCTGGCCCGGCGGCTGGTTGAGCGAGGCGTCCGATTCATCCAGCTCTACCACCGCGGCTGGGACCACCACAACAGCTTGCCCTCAAACATCGCCCTGCAGTGCCGCCAGACCGACCAGGCTTCGGCGGCGCTGATTCGGGATCTGAAGCAGCGGGGTCTATTCGAGGATACCCTGGTGATCTGGGGCGGGGAGTTCGGGCGAACACCCATGAACCAGGGAGACATGACCCGGGGGAACTACGGCCGGGACCACCACATGAAGGCCTACACCATCTGGATGGCGGGCGGGGGCATCAAGCCCGGCGTCACCATCGGAGCCACCGACGATCTGGGATACAACCCGGTGGAAGAGCCGGTGCACATCAACGACTTCCAGGCTACCGTCCTGCACTGTATGGGGATCGACCACGAGAAGTTCACCTACCGATTCCAGGGGCGCGACTTCCGCCTGACCGACGTGGGCGGCAAAGTCATTGGAAAGGCAGTGGATAGTGGTTAGTGATTAGTTGGGGATAGAAAATCCTATCCCCTGGCAGTGACGTAGCCTAAAGGAGAGCTGCGAAGCTGCGGTTGACGTGGGTAGGCCAAGAAAACGCTGCCTACAAGCCATCCTTATAGAGCAGCGTAGCTGCGGCTCAGGGTAGCCCCGGGCGGGAGCCCGGGGTCGTGTGGATTTGGCAATCCCGCAGCCGCGTAGCGGTGAATCAGGTGCATCCTCTTGGAACCCACTGTCCGTCCATAGTTTGCCAACCCCTCTCCCCGCTCAACCCACCCTGCAGGTGATCCCGCCGTCCACCACCAACTCGATCCCGGTGATGTACTTGGCCTCGTCCGAGGCCAGGAACAACGCCGCGTAGGCCACATCCCAGGCTTCTCCCATCTTGCCCATGGGAACCATGGCGTCCCGTTTCCGGACCATCTCCTCCACGCCTCCCGGCCCATAGGCGTTTTTCAGCGGCTCCACAATCATGGGAGTGTTCAGGAACCCCGGCAGAATGCAATTGGCCCGGATGTTCTTGGGCGCGTACTGGAGAGCAACGCTCTGAGTGAGCTGATTGACGGCCCCCTTGGAGGCGTTATAGGAAATCGACGGGTAGCCCGTGTAGCGAATCGCGGCCAACGAGGAGATGTTGACGATGGCGCCCTTGCCCTGACGCTCCATGACCGGAAGGACGTATTTGCAGCTCAGGAACATGCCCTTGACGTTGACTGCGAACAGGTGGTCCCACTGCTCCTCGGAAATTTCTTCCGGCCCGCCCACCTCCAGGATCCCCACGTTATTGTGGAGGATATCGATCCTTCCGTAGACCTCCAGGCAGTGGTCCACCATGGCCTTGACCTGTTCCGCCCGGGAAACGTCCGTCCGGTGGACGGCGCACTCTCCTCCCTCCTCCAAAATGATGCGGCGGGTCTCCTCGGCTGCATCGGGATTGACATCCACCGCCAGCACCTTGGCGCCCTCCCGGGCAAAGAGCACGGCGACAGCCTTGCCGTTGCCCCAACCGCAGCCGACCGAGCCGGCTCCGGTGACGATGGCTACCTTGTCCTTGAGACGGTCCCCCATGGGATTCCTCCTACCGATAATTGGATGAATTCTGCTCCACCCCCAGGTCATCCGGACTGGTGGAACTCGACGAAGGCTTGGCCCAGGGAACGGATCACCGCCGCCAGGTAGGCCTTTCCAAGCTCCCCATCGCCCTGGTCCGGGCTGTCGGTATACCCGTCCAGGTCTTCCAGAAACCGGTGTTTCTCCGACCGGTAGGGGCCGTAGAAACTGCGGGGGTCGGAGCCGTGGTCTCCCTCGCGATGGGGCAGCGGCTCCACCACCAGATCGGGGCGCAGGGCCATGATCTGAGATGTTTCATAGAAACCCGCATGCCCGGGAAGATTGCCGCTCAGGTGAGCTCTCTCTTCCACCAGGGCATCCCAGGCCACCGTCCAATAGGACATGGCGGCAAATTTGACATTGTGCTTGATGGCCAGATCGCGGGCGACGAGCTGGATCAACTCGTGGTTGCCCCCATGACCGTTGATCAGCACCAGGCTCCGAAACCCGGAGATAATCATGGATTCCCCCAAGTCGGCCAGGACTCGATAGTAGGTTTCGGTGGCGAGCGAGAGGGTGCCGCCAAAGGACAGGTGGTGATGGGAGGAACCAAAGGGCAAGGTGGGAGCGACCAGAACGGATATCGTCCCGCTGGCCTGTTCCGCGGCTCGCCGCGTCACATGTTCGACGGTGAGGAAATCGGTGCCGACCGGCAGGTGCGGACCGTGCTGTTCGACGGCGCCGACCGGCAGCACCAGAAGCGTTTGGGGAGCCAGTTCCCGTGCTTTCTCACGAGTGATCTCGTGAAGCAGAATAGAGGTATTCATGAATAGGATTCTCCTTTTTGACCAAGGCTCGGGCAGTCTCTCGAACTCACGACCTCCGAGTTTTGGAAGACCTTGAAAATACCAGATTTTCAGTAGCTCCGCGTTCAAACAATCGGTGAAGCTTTATGCAAAATTCCCAGCGGGGCAGGTCATCTTGCCGGAAAACCGGAGGTTCTGCCTTTTTCGATATCGGGTGCGATCTGGTCAAAAAGGCTGTCTAAGCACAAAAGGCACAAATTGTGTTTTTGTGCCTCTTGTGGCCATTCCCGGTAAACGTCCCGCTTCCTGATTTTGCAAAAGGTTCGGCACATATCCCTTTTGATGAGTGATAGGCTTGCCCGCATATTGTATCCCGAGGCTGCCGGCAGGAGGATGCCATGAAAATCAACCATCCAATCGATCACTCCATCAGGAAATCTCCAGGACCGTCGACACTCAAGACCAATCGTCGGAGCTTCCTGGCGACCGGCTTTGGAGGATGGCTGGCGGCCACAACATTGTCCAGCGGCTGGAAACCATTACGGGCGGAAGAATCTCCATCGGGCCCGGCTCCCCAAAAGACCCGGATAGCGGTCACTGTCAACGGGGAGAGAGTTCGAACCGTTCCGGCTCAATTTGTGGTGGTCCCCTGGGGCCGGGGGGCTCCCCTCGGCAGGACACGGGACGGCGTCCTCTACGCCGGTTTCTCTACGGAGGGTCCGGGGCTCGAAAGCATCCTGCTGGCCTCCAGCGACGAGGGCCGGACCTGGCGGCAAAAACGTCTGGACTGGTGGCAGTTCTTCGACCACACCCTGGCGAGGGACTCGTCGCGCTGGCTCTTTTTTGACAATCGGTGGGCACTGCGAAGCGACTCATTCGGGATCCTGAAAGACGGCACCCTCCTGTGGGCGTTCCACCAGGCAGCCGATGGCTGCGGGGTCGCGGGACTCGAAGCGGAGTGCTATGTGATTCGAAGCCAGGACGGCGGCAGGAGCTGGCAAGGACCGTTCAGGGTCGACAAGGCACCCTTTCCCTCGATTGGAAACTCCTCAAACCGAATGACCGAATTGCCGGACGGAACCGTGCTCTGGCCCCAGCGCCTGGGCCCGACGTCCACCCGACAGAAAGAGATCAGGCAGGCGGCTGAAGAGTCTTTGCAGCCTTGGACGGAGACTCCCTTTACCGCTACCTACGTCTTTCGGTCCACCGACGGCGGCCGAAGCTGGGGCGAGCGAACCCCACTGCCGGACTGGTCCTTCGAGACGACTCTCTCGCGGTTGCACTCCGGACGGTTGATCGCCGCAATCCGTTACCAGCCTTCCTTCTGGTCAGCCGAGATGATGGAGGAGCAGCTCCACGCGCGTCCTTCCCTGCATGAGGATGGATATCAACCATCCAAGCGGGTCTACCTGGCCGACTCGGAGGATGCCGGCCATACCTGGACCCATTTCCGCCCGGTAAGCCGGACGGTAAACGGGCCTACCGACCTGGCGCTGGGACAGGCTCACGGGGAACTGTCCCAGTTGTCCGACGGAACGCTCATCCTGACCACCGATCACCGCTACCCGCGCCATGAGGCTCAGGTTCTGGCACGGATCAGCCACGACGAGGGTCGAACCTGGAGCGCGGAAGTCTATCACCTCACTCGGGCGGGCGGTTCGGTACTGGGTTCGTCGATCAAGGGCTATGGGACCGGCTATGCTTCCAGTGTGGTCCTGGAGGACGATACCATCGTCACCATGACGGGAGCAGGCACCTGCCTGCGTTGGAGGGTTTAAGCTGCATTTCACACCGGATCAGGTTGTGATAGGCTCACCAGCAAACGAGTTTATGATCCCGCCTGGAGCGCAACAGTAGACTGCGGGGAAACCGTGACGGTGTTTCCCCTGATTCGGACTGCGGTTCGGTTGACTGCATTCAAGTCGCCACCACCGATAGTGGCGCGCCGGTCGGTGCCGCACCCCCTTGCACGCGGGGACAGAATCGGCAACCAGGCGGAATGTTGGCCGGGAGAAAACCCATGAAACACTCACTCTTCAGCCTCCTTGCGGTCTCACTCCTGCTGTCCGTGCCAGCCTTCTCCGACAATCTCCCCGAGGTCGGAAATGTCGAAGCCCAGCCGCTGTTGGCCCAGGCGCTCCGGCTGGATGACGCGCTGACCTTCCTGGGGAGCGGACTATCGCCGGAGGATTCCCGACGGCTGCAAGCGCTGAGGGATGAAGTGCCCGGATCGAAGACGACTCGGAGCATTCAGCAGATCCTGGATCCCTATTGCCTGGCCATGGTGGTGATCAACCCGGAAGCGCGGGTGAAGGTCCTGCGCGGCCCCACCCAACCCGTCCTGGTGCAGAACGGCTGGAAGAGCTTCCTGATCAAGGTCCACAACCAGGCCATGGTCACGACACAACTCGAAGCCGAGAGTCCCAACGCCGAGCCCATCCTGCACCGCTCGACCGGCGCCAAGCGGGCCAAGCCGGAGAACCTTCTCTCTGCCGGCCAGGTCGCCAACCGCTTTCTGGAACTCTACATGTATCGGAGGCGGCCGCTGCTCAGCAACCTGTCCGGGGTCGAGCTCGAATATGCGGTGCTCCAGATATACACCCAGGAAACCGGACGCAAGGAGGCCAAAATCGGCTTCCACGTGGGCCAGGGCACCCAGGATATCGGATTTCGCAGCACCATCGACATCCTGTTCGACTGCCGGGCGGCGACCAAGGTGGTGTTCAGGATCAAGGATCATGACGGCTCCCCGGCTCCCATGGCCTCGCTGGTCATTACCGACGGGATCGAACGAATCGTGGAGGGTTCGGATCCGATGCGGATCAGCGGGAGCCCTCCCTCTGGAAGACCACCGCTTCCCAAGGACTACCGGCTGGCCCTGGCGGCCCGACAGACCTGGGAGGAGCGCGGCGGCTCCGACCTGCCGGCGTCTTCCGGAGCCAAGCGGCTGACGGGAATCCGCCCCCTGCCCTCCCGCCGCCTGGCGGCGCTGGATGAATTTCCGGACTTCTTCTTTCATCCGCAAGTTTACCGAGCCGACGGCGAGCACGTGTTTTTGCCGGCAGGGGAGTATGAAATCACCCTGACCCGGGGTCCGGAGTACCTCCCCCAGACGAAACGCGTCCGAGTGCCCCCCGGGAAGAAAGTCCACGAGGTCCAGCTCCAGCTCACGCGCTGGGTTCACCTGGCCAAGCTGGGCTGGTACAGCGCCGACCACCACGTGCACGCTGCCGGATGCAGTCACTACGAGAGCCCGGAAGAGGGCGTGCGTCCGGAGCACATGTGGCGTCAGACCCAGGGGGAAGATCTGAACATCGCCTCAAATCTCACCTGGGGACCCTGCTGGTATTACCAGAAGAGCTACTTCACCGGAAAGGTGCATCCCCTGTCGAACCAGCAGAACCTGCTGCGATACGACGTGGAGGTCTCCGGCTTCCCCTCCTCTCATGCAGGACATGTCTGCCTGCTCCGGCTGAAAGAGGACGATTATCCGGGGACCAGCAAGGTGGAGGAGTGGCCAACCTGGACCCTACCCATTCTGCAGTGGGCCAAAAAGCAGGACGCCGTGGTCGGTTATGCCCATTCCGGATGGGGGTTGGAACCCATGGAACCGACCGACCTGCTTCCCAACTATGTGCTGCCCAAGTTCGACGGCATAGGAGCCAACGAGTACATCGTCACCGTTACCCAGGATGCGGTCGACTTTTTTTCTGCCGGGGACACCCCCGCTCCCTGGGAACTCAATATCTGGTACCACGTCCTCAACACCGGGTTCCGAACGCGCTTGAGCGGTGAGACCGATTTCCCTTGCATTTTCGATGACCGAGTGGGGATGGCCAGAAGCTATGCCAAGCTGGACGGTCCCCTCAATTTCGACCGGTACATGGACCAGATTCGAGCCGGGCGCAGCTATGTTTCCGACGGGGCATCCCACATCATCGACTTTTCCGCCAACGGACTGGAACTGGGAACCCGGGAGAGCGAGCTGAACCTGGCGGGAGCGCAAACGGTCGAGATTCGATCCCGGGTGATCGCCTATCTGCCTGATCGGCAGGACGAGGTGGGTGCCATTATCGCTTCCAGACCACTGGACCGCCCCCCCTACTGGCATATCGAGCGCGCCCGTCAGGGAGAGACCCGCCAGGTTCCGCTGGAGCTGATTGTCAACGGAGAGCCCGTGGCCAGGAAGATGGTCGAGGCGGATGGGCAGTGGCGCGAGGTGAGCTTCAAACACCCCGTGGATAAGTCCAGTTGGCTGGCCCTGCGGATCTACCCCAGCTCGCACACCAATCCCATTTTCGTTCAGGTGGGGGGCGAACCGGTTCGGGCCTCACTCCGGAGTGCCGAATGGTGTCGCCGGGCCGTGGACCAGTGCTGGAAAATGAAGAGTCCGCGGATTCGTCCCGAGGAACGCAAGCAGGCTGCCGCGGCCTATCAGCGCGCGCGAGACGTCTACGACCGCATCATTCGGGAAAGCCAGCCGTAGCTCCATCGGCAGGCCATGGTCATCCGGGCGTGGTTCGACGGGAAAGGAGGGACAAGAGATGAGCGATGTGCGAGTGGGCATTGTGGGTCTGGGCTGGGTGGCCGGCGCCCACATCGATGCCTTCAAAGCAGTTTCCGGAGCCCGGGTGACGGCGGTCTGCTCGCGGCGGCAGCTCGATGAAGCCGCGTTGAGCCGGGACTACGGCACCCCGCTTCGAGCCTTCACCAGCTACCAGGAGATGCTGGCAGATCCTGACATTGACGCCATTGACATCTGCACTCCCCACCCGCAGCATGCTCGGCAGGCCATCGCCGCCGCCAGGGCCGGCAAGCACCTCATCATCGAGAAGCCCCTCTGCCTCTCCTTCGAGGACGCCCTGGAGATGCAGGCTGCAATTCGGCAGGCCGGCGTTCAGACCTGCGTCTGTTTCGAATGCCGCTATAGCCAGCACTTCGACCTGATCCGCTCCTGCATCGACGAAGGCCTTCTGGGCGAGATTCACTACGCGGAAGTCGATTACTACCACGGAATCGGTCCCTGGTACGGGCAGTTCGGCTGGAACGTCAAAAAGGACTTCGGGGGCAGCAGCCTCCTCACCGCCGGTTGTCATGCCCTGGACGGCCTGCTCTACTTCACCGGGTCCCGAGTCGAGGAGGTCACCAGCTACGGCACCAGGTCGGGCAACGCGATTTTCGAGCCCTACGAGTACGACACCAGCACCGTCACTCTGCTCAAGTTCAGCGACGGCACGATCGGAAAGGTAGCCTCGATCGTGGACTGCCTGCAGCCCTACTACTTTCACATTCACCTGGTGGGGAGCGAAGGCAGCCTGCTCGACAACCGCATCTACAGCCAGAAGCTGAAAGGAATGACCAAGGCTCGCTGGAGTGTCCTGGAAACCGCCCTGATCGACTCGGGCGATGTGGTGGACCATCCCTATCAGCCCCAGTTTCAAGCCTTCGCCGACAGCGTCTCCCAGCGGCGTCCCATGCCGCTCACCGATTTCGAGACGGCCTTCGAGACTCATCGGGTGGTTTTTGCGGCCGACCGCTCGGCAGCTGAAGGCCGCACGGTGAAACTGGCCGAGTTTTCCTGACCGGCAGGGTCGGGTAGCCCGCAGACCAAGAGATTCTGAAATGAGCCCGAACCCCGCCTACCTGAGCACTCATCGGGCCCTTGTTCCGCCCCTCCCCGGGGATTTCGAGCCGGACGCGGACCTCGCCAAGCCTGTCTGGGGCGGGGTTCCATGGTTGAACCTGCACCACTACCGAAAGCCGGGTAGAACGATTCCGGGAGTAATCACCGCGGTGGCGGTGGCCTATACACCCTCAAGACTCTACCTGGCCTACCGGTGCCAATACTTCGAGATGCACTGCTACCAGGGTGAGGACCCGGGACCGGAGCGCTGGCTGTTGTGGGACCGGGACGTGGTGGAGGCTTTCGTCAACCCCTTCCCCCAGAGCATGAACAGCTACTGGGAGTTTGAAGTCGCCCCCAACAATCAGTGGATCGACCTTGCCATCGACCTGGACCGGGAGCCCGTGCTGGACGCCGGCTGGGATTCCGGCTTCGCCCATGCCACCCGGGTCGATGAGGGTAAAAAGGAATGGACCTGCGAGATGAGCATTCCCGCCGGAGCGATGGGTGTTGACTGCATCCGGCCCGGCATGGAATGGCGGATCAACTTCTTTCGGTGTGACGGAGTCGGGGAGATCCGGCAGCGCCGACTGCTCGCCTGGAGCCCGCCCCTGGCGGATTCATTCCACATCCCCAGTCGATTCGGCACGATCCTCTTTCAACCGTAACCCCCGTTTCCGAATCAATCCAGGGGCAGGACCCAGATGTTCCGGTACTGCACGGAGTCGCGGTGATCCTGCAGGAGCAGCGGTCCGCGTTCGCTCTCTTGGTTGCTGACACCTCCCGGGGTGAGCCTGGGAAGCTCCCGGTTCAAGTGAATCACTTCGCCGTTGTGCCGGACCGTGATTTTGGCATTGGCGGTCTTGCTGCCGCTTGAATCGAAGCGGGGGGCCCGAAAGATGATCTCGTAGGTCTGCCACTGCAGCGGAGGCAGCGAGGCATTGACACGCGGAGCGGCAATTCTGTAGATGCCTCCGCAACCGTTGTCCATCGGCTCCAGGCCGAAGCTGTCCAGGACCTGAACTTCGTAGCGTCCCTGGACATAGACGCCGCTGTTGCCGCGGGCTTGACCCCGGGCCTCCGGCATCAGCGGAGTGCGAAACTCCAGATGGATGCGAACATCCCCGAACGACCGGCGGGTGACAATGTTTCCCCGGGTCACTTCCATGCTGCCGTCTTCCCGCAGCTTCCAGCCTGCGGGCTGCCCGTCCCGGTGCATCCAGGACTCCAGGCCGGTGCCGTCGAAAAGGACAACCGCCTTGTCGGGAGGCTTGGCTCCCAGACGAGGTGGACGGCGCTCCATCCTCGCCAGGGAGAACCGGGCTGTCGAGCCGGAGTCGGCGCACGTGCCCCTGAACCCCGCAGAGTCAACCTGTCCTTGAAGTTGACACGCACCGCCGGAACCCTGCCCCAGATTCAGGGAACCGGAAAACTCAACCCTCTCGCCCTTTCGGCGACCGGCGGACTCACCCGCGTTCCAGGCTCCATCCTTGTCCAGTCTCATCACAGCCCGATAGCGGTCCCCGCCCTCGGCCACAATTCGAGCCTCCAGGATCCGTTCGACCCCGTCGTCGCCGCGGAGCTTTCCTTTCCATTCACCCATAGCGGAATCGCCGGCAAGGACCGCTCCGGCGCCAAGGTAGAAAGAAACCATCAGTATTGGAATCAGGGAGAAACGCATGTCTCTCGGTGGCAAGGATCGACGGATTGGGGGACTCAGGTCATGACGTTTCGGGGATTTCCCTGCAGAAACGCCAGCACGTTGTCCACCACGCCCTCGTTGAGAAGCTCCACTCCTTCGGGAGTCATATCGGCGCAGTGGGGCGTCAGAACCACCTGCTCGCAGGCACGCAGGGGGTGGCCCGGCGGCAGCGGCTCCACCTGAAACACGTCAACTCCAGCGCCGCCCAGGTGCCCCGCCCCCAGGGCTGCCGCCAGGGCTTCCTCATCCACCAGGGCCCCGCGGCCGACGTTGATCAGGACCGCTCCCGGCTTCATGCGGGACAGCTCGGACTCACCGATGAGATGCCGGGACTGTTCGGTCAGCTTGAGATGGAGGCTGACCACGTCGGAGCGGCATAGCAACTCTTCCAGCTCCACAAAAGTGACGCCCAGTTGAGCGGCTCTCTCAGCCGACGGATGAAAGGTCCAGGCGATGACTCTCATGCCGAGGAGGCGCCCCAACCGGGCCATCTCGGCTCCGATGTTGCCCGTCCCCACCACTCCCAACGTCTTGCCCTGCAGAAAGAGGCTGTCGACACGGACCCAATCACCCGCACGAATCGAGGCTGTCTGGTACGCGGCCCGCTTGGCGACCGCAAACATCAGGCCGAAGGCGTGCTCGGCTACTATGGGCGCGGTCTTGCCCGGCACGTTGCAAACGATGATTTCCTGAGTCCTGGCAGCCTCGATATCGATGGCGTCGATGCCGATCCCGCAGACGGTGATCATCTTGAGCCGGGGCAATTCCTTCAAGACATCTGCCGGCCATTTAACCGAGTTGCGGGAGTTGATCAGCACGTCGGCCTGCCGGGCCCGCCGTATCTTCTCCTCGCTTGACTCGGGGCGCGCGGGGTAGAGAACCACCTCTGCCACGGATCCTAACCGTTCCAACTGCGGCGAACCCTCGCATTGGGGAGGATCGTCTCCGGGAATGACGACAACCGGTTTAGGCATCTTCGATCCTTTCGGTAACAGGTTCCGTTGGGGTACACACAGGGGACGGCTTCAGTTGGTGGCGGGCGCCTGCAGCGCCACCAGGTTATTGCTGGACATCTCGCCTGCGGAAAGGTCGATCGTGGTCGAATCCCCTTCCAGGCCATTCAGGTATTCCGGCTCGCTTTCGCGCCCGGGTTCATGTTCGACCAGGGCGCACACCAGGTATTCGGCAGGCGGCAGGCCCTCCAGAGAATATCTTCCGGTCTGGTCGGTTTGAGTCGTCCTGGTAAAGCGCGAAAAGCTTCCTCTCTGTTGAGGATCGGCGGCAAAGACCAGGACGGTGGCTCCATCGACCGCTTTCCCATCCTCCTCGCTTTGCACCACGCCGCTGATTCGAGATCCGTTGGGGGACACCCGGACCTCCACACCCGCCAACTGGTCATGGTCGTTCATCTCTATCAGTCGGTCGATAATGTCCTGTCCCTGGGCGCGGATGGACTCGACGTAGTGATTGCCGGGCGGAAGGTTGACAGACAAGCGATACAGTCCTCCGGGAAGGTTTGCAATCCTGAAGCTGAAGTCCTCCTCAATCGGGCGTCCCCCACCACCACCGAACCCGAATCCCCTGCGGCCGCCTTCAGTGGGCCTGATGACCACTGAAACACGGCGCCAATTCAAGGTGGGATCCTCGTTCTCCGAAACAATCCTGCCGGTGATGGAGGCACCCGACCCCAAGGCCAGTGTCAACCCCTGGATGTCCCGGTCGATCACTTCCACAGACGCGCTGGCAATCTGCGGTTCCTGTCCGCGTCCCCTGCGGCCGGCGATCAGACGATACTTGCCCGGCAGCAGACCGCCCACCCTGAATGTTCCCTGAAGGTCCGTGTCCGCACCTCCTCTCAGGGACAACTGACCGGGGGCGGACCGGTTGACCGTCATGATCCGAACCGACTGAGCCAAGCTTCCGTCCGACGCCAGCACCCGCCCGCTCACACTGTAGGTGTAGCCTTCGATCAGGGTGAGATGAAAGCCCCCCACTTCGCCACCCGCGCTCACCTCAATTTTGGTCGCCTGCTCGGGACTCGGGACTCCAGGATAGTAGGTTGGAGGAAAGGACTGCCCCCGCCTTCCCCTCCGGCGGGAAAAGGGAACGCCACCGCCCTGCATCGCGCTCAGGAAATAGCTTCCCGGCGGAATGTCGAAGAGGCGAAACTGACCCCGGTCATCGGTCTGGGCTCGGCTCACCGGGGTCAACGCACGCTCGCCTTGAACGGTCTGGTAGCCACTCAAGGTTACAATGACTCTCGAAAGAGGTTCGTAGTCCTGATCCGCCACCCGTCCCTCCACTACGCCCCCCCGAATCAGATTGAAGTCGATCCCGCTCAACACCTGCCCGTCCCTCAGGGTCAGGGGAGTGCCACCCTGCTGCCCTCTGAATGTCTGGACTCTCTTCTGGCCGTAATTCTGGGGGAGAAAGCCGTTCCGCGTCACGCTCAGCAGATATTTGCCGGCCTGGAGGTCTCTGAATTCGTATTGGCCACGATCATTGGAGCGAGCGGTCAACTCCCCGGCACCTCGGCGGCTACCCGACTTCCGGAGCGACACCGTCGCCTTGGCCAGCGGACTTTCGCCGTCAACAGCCAAGACCGTTCCCCGAATCACTCCCGGTTCGCGCTCCTCCCGGTCTTGATCGGAACTTCTCGGAAACTGACCTCGGAATTGTCCCCTCGCGGCAGTCAGGCCAACCAACAGACAAACAACCAAAGGTAGAAACAGGGATCGGGCTCTCATGACTTGCTCACTCGATCGACCACTCGAGATCTTCGGATAGAGACATTATGCGGCAGATAGCGCGGGGATTCCATTGCCGCAACGGCTTGCCTCGGGTCCGGCAGTACCGGGCTGCTTCCGAAACCGGGTTCGCCAAACGCGCCGCCGGCACAACCCCACGGCTCGGTGCAGAGGGGCGACAGCGACCACCCTTCAGTCCGGCCAGTTGGACAGCCATTTTCTCACCTGGACAATTTGCCCGAGGTGGTAGGCGTTGTGGTCTGCAATCAGCAGGATCTGACGCAGGTAGGTGCGCCCCTGGCCGTGAGGGATCCTGGCGGTCAGGTCCAGAGTCGTGTCTCTTACCAGGGCCGTCGACTCCTTCAAATCCGCATTGAAAGCGGAAATCGTTTGGGCCCACAGGGCTTCGGTCGGATTGCTCCCGGGATTCGGCCAATATCCGGAGGGCCATTCCGGAGACTGCCAGGATCCATCCAGGGTGTAGCGAAGAATGTCCTCCTGGGCGATTTTCATGTGCACCAGTTCTTCCCAAACCGAGTGCAGGCTCGGGTGAGGTCTCACGTTTCGCAGCCGGCCCTCGATACCCGACAGCGTTTTTTCGACGGTTACGTGAGCCTGCCCTCCCTCCAGGAGTTGGACCAGTTGGTCACGCAACACCGAATCTTGCATGGGCATCCCTCCGCGAATCAGAAAACACCGCTGAATGGATTCGTCACTCCGAGGCTCGAATCACTAAACGACCGCTCGACATCGTCCGGTTTCAGAAAAAAATTGAGTGGTGTGGCGTTTACAAAATCCGGCAGGGGGACCCTTTTCGGGAATGACCACAAAAGGCACAAAAACACAAAAAGAGCAGAACGAAATCAAGAAATTCGTTTTGTGCCTTTTGTGGTTAGACAGCATTGCTCACCAGGGCGGACCCGATATTGAAAAAGGCAGAGCATCACGTTTGCCCGCAAAATTTCCTGCCCCGTTGCGAATTTTGCAAAAAGCTCTGGTGTTTTGGACACCAGTAACAGCGGGTTGGGACCCGCAAGCTTGCCGCAGTGGCTGCTGTTTTTGAGGATAGAGCGGGGATCGAATCCGGGAGAGGAAAATCAGTCGGGCCGGCCGTTGAGCCATTCAAACAGGGCCATCTCGGCCACAAACCCCGGACCGAAGGCAACCATAAGACCCAGGTCCCCCACTTGAGGAGCCGAACGGTTCTGGATCTCCTGCATTACGGCCAGAACGGTGACGCTGCTCATGTTTCCCTTGTTGAACAGCACCTTGAGCGTGGGCTCGATGTCCTCGCGGCTCAAGCCCAATTGATTGGCGATGATCTCCACGATTCGCACGCTGCCGGGATGCATGACGAAGTGGCTCAGAGATTCGGCGGAGAGCTGGCACTCCTGCAGGAAACCCTCCAGGGTCGGCTTGATCCGCTTCTTGATGAAGGGAGGAATTTCCGGGGACAGAATGATCCGCAATCCCTCGTTGCGGAGTTCAAAGCCCATGTAATCCAGGGTGCCGGGGAAGAACCGGGTGGTGCAGCGCTGCATGGCCGGGAGTGGTTCGGGGCTGTTGAGCTTGCCGGAAATGACGGTGGCGGCCACGCCATCGCCAAACAGAGTCGAGCACACGATATTGGTCATGCTCAAGTCATTGAGCAGAAAGGTCTGGGAGCAAAACTCGTGGGCCAGCAGGACCACCGTTCGTTCCGGATAGGCACGACAATATTCCCAGGCCCGCATCAGTCCGACCGCACCGCCGGCACAGCCATGCTCGGTAAGAATCATGCGAGAGGCATCGATTCCCAACGTATTCATAATGTGGGCGTCGACGCCGGGAATCACAAAACCGGTGCAGGACACGCTGATGAACATGTCGACATCGGAAGGATGGATCCGGTTCAGCTCCAGGGTCTGCTGAACGGCCTCGGTTCCCAGCTTGATGGAGGCCTCGACATATTGGGTGTTGGTGGTATGAAAATCTCTGGTCTGGAGGACCTCGTCGGGCGGAAGCAGGATGTAACGGGACTCGATCTGGGTCTTGTCCAGTACGGACTCCAGCTTGGCGATCGTTTGGTCGCTCTTGCCGCGCTCCTCCAGCCATCGCCGCAGGTAGGCTCGACTGACATCCACACTGACCTTGTGGGGAGGATGGGTTACGGCAACTTTGCCCGTCTGGACATGACTTGGCAACGTGCGGTCCTCTATTCGTTCACGGGAATACCCGGATCACCGAATTGGGGCTCGAAGGTGCTGCTGTCGGAGGCAAACTCCAGGGTTCTCTTGTCGAATCGCCCGAGTACTATAACCGCAATACCGGGCGTTGACAAAACGTTATTTGTCTGGAGACGGTGACTATCGGGCGGAGGCGGGAGGGGACGGCTCGGCTGTTGCATAGTAGCCGCTTCGCGCTCTCACTTGGGCTCCGGCCAGGTCCACCTTGATTCTGATCCTGCGGAACTCTTCCGGTTCCCGGTCGTGCCTGGGGTAGTAGCCCAGGAGGTATTGCGTCCGCAGCTCCTCTCCGATCCGCGTAAAGGACTCCCGCAAGGCATCGGGAGATGCGACCAAGTAGGTCCTTCCTCCAGTTTTCCGAGTGAGGTAGATCATACTGCGCTCACCTGCCAGATTCCGTCCGGCTTCGCTCTTGATGGGCTGTACCAGCAAAACATAGACAACGGCTTCGGACGCAAGCACCTGTCGGAGGCACTGTTCCATTGAAACCTTGCTGGTCGTATCCGTACCGTCCGAGATAATCAAGATTACCCTGCGCCCTCGAGACAACGAAAGCGCTTGCGAGGCCAGATAAACAGCGTCGTACAGTGAAGTTCCACCTCGCGGACGGATGGAGCGCAGTGCCTTGGCCATGGCCTTGGGACGGGAGGTGTCCCGCACCAACTCAACCACGTTTTCAGACACCTGCAGGACCGATACCCGATCCCTGGGTTTCACCACCACCCGCAAAAAGTCAATGGCCGCTTCCTGTTGAGACCCCAGCGCGGTCGTGATGCTCAGAGAGCTGTCGAACAGCAGTTGAAGCCTCAGGGCCCGGTCGGACTCCCTGGCGAAGAGAGCGATCTCCTGAGGATTTCCGTTTTCGAAGAGGTGAAAGTCATTTCGGCTCAGCCCCGCGGCCAAAGCGCCCTCAGCCGTTGTCACCGAGGCCAGCACCGTGACCAGGTCAACGTCTACAACGAGTTTATAATCGTCATTCGAGGATTCCTGGGAAGGCACAGGTACCGCACCCGGAATCAACAGGCAGAGTGCAGTCCAATACAGAATGGGTGTGAGTCTCGAACTACAAGAGGGAATCGTGGCGGGCATGGTTCGACGACCTGGCGTTTCCTCAAACCTCAGATGAATCGCCAGGTGGCCGGGTTGTAACTGGCGTCCTGTCTCCGAAATAAGCTAGGAAGGCGCCGGATCAGCCTCGGCCGGACGACATTCGCCTTCCACCCAGACTTCGCCGTCTTCGAAGAACTCCTTCTTCCAGATGGGGACCGTCTGCTTCAGCCGGTCGATGGCATACCGGCAGGACTCGAAGGCGACCCCACGATGCGGTGAAGTAACGACAATGGCGACACTCACTTCGCCGATCTCCAAGCGTCCCAACCGATGGACCATGCCCACCTGTCCGATCTGCCAGCGTTGCCTGAGGAACTCGCCGATCTCGCGCATCTTGCGAAGCGCCATGGGCTCATAGGCCTCGTAATACAAATGAGTGGTCTTGCGCCCGCGGGTGTTGTTGCGGACAATCCCGAAGAAGGTGACGGCGGCCCCATCCTGGTCGCGGGTGAGCTGAGATACCAGTCCCCGGGTTTGAATCCTTTCCCGGACGATCCGGTAAATATCTCCGTCCGCGTCGACGGGATAGTCGGCATTCGGTGGTGTCTGGCCACCACTGACGGGTGGAAACAGGGCCAACTCATCCCCCTCCACAACAGGTGTGTTCCAGTCCGCAAACTCCTGATTCACGGCCACCAGCAGGCTGCGACTGAAGGCTTCCAGTTCGGGGTGTCGGGCACGCAGGATTCGATAGGCATCGCCGACCGACTCGATATCCGGGCTGTCCAATTCGACGCAATCCGTACCGAGCAGGTCCCTCAGCCGCGCAAACAGGAGGATTCGCACTTTCATGGCAACCATTGGAAAGTAAGATCCGGTCTGCCGTCAAGCCAAAATCCACTTGAGACCGCAGTGTTCACGGGCAATCCGGACAGGGATGTCGATTTCAGGCATACCTTGACTGATACAATGGGTGTCTGTCCCAGGCAGGATCCGTTCGCCGGTGTCCTCGCGGCTTGGAACTGTCTGATTTGGAGCTACCAGTCATGTCGGGGTCCAATTCCAGCGGCTTCCAGCGAAATCTGCGCCCGGGGAGTCCAGGTACGTTCGTCTGCAAAGCCTGCGGCGCACGTCTGGAGGTCGTGGTGCACTTCAATGGACGTATCGTCTGGCCGGTCGAGCCCGGAAACCCCGAATTCGGCGAGGAGCAGCCATACCTGAGAGGCGAAACTCGAAAGGTGTCGGTAGTGTGCACCGCCGATATCTTCCACTCCAGCGGTTACCACGTGGTGGACGGCGTGCTGGCCGAGACCCGGGACGCCCGCTCCAGCGACTAGTGTGCTGTCTCAGAACCGTTGATGTCGATGCCCCCGGTGGGCCTGAATAAGCCGCGATCATCCGGTTATTGAGAGCCATCACCCTTGGCTAACCAGCGCCCGGAATAGACCTTGACAAGGCTTGACTCAGAAATATATAAAGCTCGCAATTCAGCCCGCATTTCGCACCGGGGACTGCACTCGAGAGGCAAGTGCAGAGAATGGCGCAGAATGTTTCCCTTCAGCGCGCGGTCTCGATCGACAAACGTAACGCCGGCTACGTTTTAGGGAGGATGTGCACCGCCAAGGGAAAGAAACATATCGAGCCCGTCGGGCTCCTTTCGGGCGGCACAAGCTCGAAGCCAGGCGGCACGGAACGCCGAAGACAACCTCATTATTAACGTAAATACCCAGCGACTCGGTGAGAGATGCGGGGGCCAGGCCAGCTTTCCGCACCAAATCGGGCCAACAAGGAGGGAACGACGTGAATAAAGCCGATCTTATTGAGAAAATCGCCAAGGATGCCAAAATCAACAAGACGCAGGCCGACGCCGCCATCAATTCAGCCTTGGCGGGAATCCAGAGCGCGCTCAGAAGAGGTGAACGGGTGACCTTGGTCGGCTTTGGGACTTTTTCAACAGGCACTCGGAAAGCCAGAACCGGTCGAAATCCCCAGACAGGCAGCTCCATCAAGATCGAAGCCAAGAAGGTCGCCAGGTTCTCCCCCGGGGCTGACCTGAAAGCTGCGGTCAACCGCAAGAAAAAACGCTAGCGACAAGGCTTGAATGCCGGAAAATCCTGAACTCAACCGGATCGGGAATCGTTCCCGAAACGGAAGTCGGATCCGACTTCCGATCAAGGGAGTTCTACTGTGCAGCCTGCTGCTGCTCCCCGACGGGCTCTTCAAAGGGCCGGCTCGTTCCGGCCACAGGCCCCTGCCTGTATCTCTCCACGTGGCGGTAACTGACCGGAACGGGAATCCGGTCGAAAATCTCCAGGCCGCCGACTTCGAAGTCTTCGAGAAAAAGAAGCCGCAACGGGTGACCCGGGTCCGTTTCGAGAGAAACGTCCCGGTCTCGCTCGGCGTGCTCGTCGACGTGAGCAAGAGCATGGAGGGGGTGGGGATTCGCCTGGCATTGAAGCTGCTGAAACGCTTGGCGACCAAGCTGGAAAGCCCGGACGAACTGTTTGTCAACGCTTTCAGTGGCGAATCCCACGAGCTTCTCGATTACATGGCTCCGGAAGATTATCTGGAGGAACCCGTCGAAAACCTGTCAACCGGCGGTAGACCGCACATGGGCCAAGCTCTGGATTTGGCCCTGATCAAGCTGCGTGCCGCCAGCAATACCAATCGCGCCGTCCTGTTCATCTCGGCAGGGCGGGACATCGCCGGCCCCGCGACGCTGGACCACATCGCGCGACACCGTCATCCCGTCTACGCGCTGGGAATAGAGGGAGCCGTCAGTTTCAGGACAAGGGTCAAGATTCTGAACGTCAAGGGCTCAGCCCTCAAGGTCTATGCCGGCCATTCCGGTGGATCGGTGTATTTCGTGGAAACTGAAGAAGAGGCCGCCGACCCTCTGGAGATGCTGCCCTACCAGCTCAAGAATCGATTCGTGCTGGAGTACCTTTCCACTCATCCCAAAAGAGACGGTAAATTCAGAAAGATTCGGGTGGCGGTGAATCAACCCCAATACCAGGTTCGGTACCTGAAAAAGTACCAGGCGCCGCGACGTTAGTGTCCTTTAATTTGAGCGACACCCGCGGCAGCCGACCCTTACCTGAAACAAACGCCGAAAGTCAGGAAGCCGCAGGTTTGCGGCGTCGCGTATGCCCCCTCCGCATCAGCCTTCGCCTGCGGCTCGGCTTCTGCGACTCCCCCTCAAGGGGGGAGTCGGCGAGGCAAACGCGGCGTCCCTTCGACCAAGCCGAAGCCCGCAGTTGAGCCGGTGCCCCCCCCAAGTCTCCGAGGTTCGTTAGAGTCCTCTGTTTCACCCGGCATGATCCGACCCCTCGTCGGGCACGGGCGGCCGGCCGGCCAAATCCTCGATCACTTCCTTGCAGCGACGGGCAACCACTACTTCCTCGCCCGGCTCCAGCATCCATGAACTCAACTCCAGGCGGTTTCCCTCGGTGGGGACGGGAGAGACCTCAATTCGTGGTTCGCCCCGCCGGAGCGCCTCCAGGAAATGCTCCTTGCTGAACTTGAGAATTCGGTCATCCCATTCAACAGCCAAATGAGGAACCTGGCTGGAGATGACCGGAACGAATGGTCTCGTTGTGATTCCGGGAATTTCATGAAAAGCCTGGGCGATCACCTGAAGCTGCCGCTCCCAACGTTCCCAATCGGCCTGATGATCTCTTTTCAAGTAGAGTTCCAGAGCTTTCCATAGACCGACGATCTCCTCCTTACCGACCTTGG
>JAPPDF010000070.1 GCA_028875575.1 Acidobacteriota bacterium | reverse complement strand
GACTCCCCCTCAAGGGGGGAGTGATAGAGTTCTACTGGAAGCCTTGTGCTGGCCTCAATCACTCCCCCCTTGAGGGGGAGTCGGCGAGGCAAACGCGGCGTCCCTTCGACCAGGCCGCAGCATGCAGCCGAGCCGGAGGGGGGCCAACGCGGCGCCCCGAAAGCGAAGCCCGCAGTCGAACCGGTGGGGGGGACGGAACCGGCGAGATCGCCACATAGGAGCTTCAGCCCGCCTTCGAGCCGGTGGGGAGCGTCAGTCTCCGAGATTCGTAAGAGGCCCTTGTTTCACTCTCGTATGATCCGCACGGCAGGGCGGGGTGAGTCTTACCTGGTGAACAACCGGGCGATCTCGTCGTTCTCGAAGGCCGGCCAAGGGGCCGGTCCACCGCCTTCCCTCTCCAGGGCCTCGACGCCGCTTCCCTCCTCCAGGACCTGGCCGATGCATGCTACCGGGATTCCGGCCTCATCCAGGGAATCGGAGAGACTCCGGCAGGCCTCCGGACCACAGGCAATCAGCAGGCTTCCCGAGCCGATCAACCCCAGAGGATTGAGATCCAGGAGCTTGCAGATCCGAGTCGTCGAACCGAAAACCGGAATGCGATCCGGATAGACACGAATGCGATGTCCGCCTGCGGCGGCCAGTTCCTCGAGGGCCGTCGCCACACCGCCTTCGGTGACATCGTGCAGCGCCCGAACCTCTTTGCATCCGGCCGCTATCTCGGCCTCCGGCAGGATGCTTATTCCCGGTTCGGTCAGAAATCGACGACACTGCTCGACCTCTTCCCGTCCCAGCCCCAGCTCCAACAGCCTTGGCGCGAACTCACGGGCAATCAGGGCTGTCCCCTCCACTGCTACACCCTTGGTAAAAAGGATTTGGTCCCCGGCACGCATCTTGCGCTTGTCGATGAACCGAGACCGTGAAACCGTACCGGCCAACTGTCCCACGACCACGGGTCGGGTGACCGCGTCGGTAATCTCGGTATGGCCGCCGCACAGGCTCACCCCGAACCGGGAGGCCGCCTGCTGCAGTTCGACCATGACCTGGCGGACTCGGCCCGGTGACGTCCCCGGCGGGAACAGCAGAGTGGCCAGCATCCAGCGAGGCCTGGCGCCGCAGGTGACCAGGTCGTTGGCGTTGACCACCATGGCATAGTAGCCGACGGCGTCGGTGGCAAAGGTGATGGGATCGGACTTGAGCACCAGCGTGTCTTCTCCGGCCAAGCTGACGGCGGCCACGTCCTCCCCCACCCGCGGACCTACCAGCACGGATGGATCCCGACAATCCAGTGCTCCAAGAAATCGATCCAGCAGCTCGTTGGGCAGCTTGCCGGCCGGCAGGGGCCGAGAGTCGTCCCGGGACATTTTGGAAACCATCCTTTCGAAGACAGGATGCGGAGCCCCAGCCAGTCGGGCTCACCGGCATGCCCCACTATTGACCGAAAACTTCCGAGGGTCAAATCAGGGATAGAGGCCCCTCAGCCGGGTCGCCCTGGCCACTCGCTCGATACCGACCATGCTGGCTGCCGTCCGCATGGGGACTCTCTTGTCGACGGAGAGGTCCAGAACCGACTTGAAGCTGTGCCTCATGATGGTTTGCAGCCTCTTGAAGACGTCAGCCTCCTCCCAGAAGAGGTGTTGAATGGATTGCACCCACTCCAGATAGGAGACCGTGACTCCTCCGGCGTTACACAGGATGTCCGGAATCAGGAACACCTCCTTGGCCTGCAGGATCCTGTCGGCGGCCGGGGTGGTGGGGCCGTTGGCTGCCTCGGCCACGATCCGAGCCCGGATCCCGGCGGCGTTGTCCTCGGTGATGGCGTCTTCCAGCGCCGCCGGAATCAGAACGTCACAGGGACAATGGAGCAAATCCTCGGCCGGCATCGGCTCCGATTCCGGGAAACCCGAAACACTTCCGGTCCGATTCTTGTAGTCGATGAGCTTGCCGGGCGGCAGTCCGTTCGAGTTGTAGACACACCCCTGAGAATCGCTGACCGCAATCACCTTGGCCCCGGCTTCGTCCAGAAGACGGGCGACCACCGAACCGGCGTTTCCAAACCCCTGAACGCACACCTTGAGCGCGTCCAGCTTCAACCCGAGGTGCTCCGCGGCGCACCCGATGGTGAAGAACACGCCGCGGCCGGTAGCCTCGATGCGACCCATGGATCCTCCCAACTCCAGGGGTTTTCCGGTGACCACGCCCGGAACGCAGTAGCCCTTGTTCATGCTGTAGGTGTCCATGATCCAGGCCATCACTTGGGGATTGGTGTAGGCATCCGGCGCCGGGATATCCTTTTCGGGACCGATAAAGGGAAGGATCTCGTTGGTGAACCTTCGGGTCAGCCGTTCCAGCTCTCCACTACTCATGTTCTTGGGGTTGCAGCAGACCCCGCCCTTGCCGCCGCCGAAGGGGATGCCCACGATCGCCGATTTCCAGGTCATCCAGGTCGCCAGCGCCTTCACCTCGTCCAGGTTCACCCTGGGATGATAGCGAAGGCCTCCCTTGGCAGGCCCTCTGGCCGTGCTGTGCTGCACCCGATAGCCCTCGAAACGCTGGATGCGGCCATCGTCCAGCCGGATGGGCACGGAGACGATCAGGCAGCGTTCCGGGTACTTGATCTTGTTCCTGACGTCGTCGTCCAGTTGCAGGAGATCGGCCGCCGCCTCGAACTGCTCCATAGCCATGTCGAACACGCTTGAATTTGTTTCAGTCATGGAGACTCCTCCTTTCATGAATCGGCCATTCGATCATAGGGATGCAAACCCTCTTCCACGGTTTGCAAAGTATGGGGACACAAAGAATTTTCCTCGCACGGATCTACCGCTCCCCGTCGGTCTGGCCGGCATCCCGGCTGGCCCTGCCGAGGGCCCGCGCGAATCCCTCCTCCGTCCCTGGCCTGGAGAGATTCAGCCCCGGCCCGGCCGGAAGTCCTCGCCTGCAATCCCTTCGCCTTTCGAGATCGATTGATATACACTGGAGCCAATCATGGTTTTGAACCCGAGGGGGACTCATGTGGGGCGTCAATCCCGTCACCGTTTTCTTCATTCTGGTGGTTGTCCTGTGGTTGATCAACTCGATCAATGTCCTGAGGGAGTATGAACGAGGCGTCATCTTCAGACTGGGGCGCCTGCTGCCGAAACCCAAGGGGCCCGGCCTGATCTTCGTCTTCTGGCCCATCGATCGCATGGTTCGGGTATCCCTGCGAACCGTGGCTCTGGACGTACCCACCCAGGACATCATTACCAGCGACAATGTCTCGGTGAAGGTCAATGCCGTGGTCTACTTCCGAGTGCTCAACGCCATCAGGTCGGTGGTCGAGGTCGAGAACTATCTCTACGCCACCTCCCAACTCTCCCAGACCACCCTGCGTTCCGTTCTGGGGGAGGTAGTGCTGGACGACCTGCTCAGCCAACGGGAGACCCTCAACATGAAGTTGCAGGCGATCCTGGACAAACAGACCGACGCCTGGGGAATCAAGGTCTCCCTGGTGGAAGTCAAGGCGGTGGACCTGCCGCAGGAGATGCAGCGGGCCATGGCCAAGCAGGCCGAGGCGGAGCGGGAAAAGCGCGCCAAGATCATTCACGCCGACGGCGAGTTTCAGGCCGCCGCCAAGCTGGCCGACGCGGCCCAGGTGGTGTCCCGTCAGCCGGTGGCTCTTCAACTTCGCTACCTCCAGACCCTGACTGAAATCGGTGTCGAGAAGAACAACACCCTGGTCTTTCCCCTGCCCCTCAATCTCATCGATGCCATCATGAGCCTGAAGAAGGAATCCTGACTCGCCCCGCCCCGCCCCGCTTCTGCAAAGTCAAGCTGAACCCCTTCGCCACCCCTCCGTGCTCCAGAGTCGGCGCCGGATCACAACACGAGAATCCCCGATGTTTTTGTTGTTTACATCGCAAAAGTGTGTGTCTATACTGAGCCCAATTATCAATACCACAGTTTAGCTGCTGTCGACTTCCGGCCCCGAAGGGTCCTGAAGCCCGTGGCGGTCCATCTATGCCGCAGCGCAGGCCGGCTGCTCGAGGAGGGATGATGGTTTCGCGAACTGAAGGGATCGCGCTGAGGGGAACTGGTCGGATCAGTCGTTCAATACCGACAGCCGTGTCGACCCTGCTGACCGGTCTGGTCGCTTTCTTTCTGGTGGCGCCCCTGGCCACCGCCCAGGAGCATGGCGGGTTTCGGGGGAAAGTGACCGATCCCACCGGGGCCATAGTGGTCAGCGCCGATGTGACCGCGACCTCGGAGAGCACGGGACTGGGCAACAGCACCGTGACCAACGAGGTGGGCGACTTCGAGCTGAGAGGACTGGCGCCGGGGTCCTACACCCTGGAAGTCGAACTGTCGGGCTTCAAGAAATTCGTCAACTCCGGCCTGGTGGTCTACGCCGGACAGGCCCGCCGCATCAACGTCACCCTGGAAGTGGGTGAGGTGGCAGACACCATCACCGTCGAGGAAGAGGGCTACGTCATCGACACCGACACGCCCACCATCAAGCAGACCACGGCCATGACGGAAATGGTGGGTTTCAACACCAATGCCGCCCTGATCTACACCATTGGCCTCAATCCCGGCAATGAGCCCCGCAGCCAGGTGCACGGCAGCTATGCCAACAACACCAACACCGAGCACATGGGTCTGGCCACCAACGCCTACGGCGGCTCGGGTCGGGACTATACCGAGACTACCCAGGAACTGATTCAGACCACCTTCAATGCTGCCGCCGAGTACCGCACCTCAACCACGGTGATGGCCATCGGCCGGGGAGGCACCAACAAATTTCACGGGGAGATCTTTTATCACCTCAACCATCCCCGACTCAATGCGCTGCAACCGAGTCAGAACGGCAGGCCGCGGCCACCCTCGCGTCCCAACCGGCGCATCTCCTACGAGGTGAGCGGACCGGTGTACATTCCCCGCGTGTATGACGGCAGGAACAAGACCTTCTTTCACTGGAACTACCAACCCTCCAGCAACGTCAACTACTTCCAGAGTCAGAACTGGATCCTGCCGACGACGAAAATGCGCCAGGGCGACCTGTCCGAATTCGCCCACTTCCAGCGGACGACACAAGGGAACCCGGGCTTCAACATCATGGATCCCTTCACCGGCCAGCCCTTCCCCAACGACATCATCCCCAGGGAACGGTGGAGTCCGGTGGCCGCCAACCTGCTGGATCCCTCTCGTGGGATTCTGCCCTTGGCCCATAGAGATCGACTCTACGACAATTTCGACTTCATCGACTACAACGCCAATGAGCGCGACACCACCCATATGCGCTTCGACCACCAGATCACCGACAACAATCGGGTTACCGCAACCATCTGGTGGGAGCGCTGGGTGTTCGATGAAGGAGGGGGAAGTCCCTTCCTCAACGGCAAGGGTCTGTTTGGAGACGACAACCGGCGGGCCTTCGCCCTGCAGAATGCCCACACCTTCAATCCCCAGGTGATCAACGAGTTCAGCTTCGGCTGGAACCGTCAACGCAGCGTCTGGCGAAGCGGTGACTTTCCGGGGCGTCAGTATCTGGATCTGCTGGGCATATCCGACCTGGGCGGCCGCGAAAAGCTGCTGCCCAACGGCTCCGGCAATCCCCGCTTCGTGGTTCGGACCCTGGGGCGGCAAACCGGCGCCTCCTCGGCATCCTTCAACGTGGGTCCCGCCAACCTGATGGGCGGACTGGGCACTTCACCGCTGATCGACTTTACCGAAGCCGCGGTGTGGCAGATACGAGACACCATCTCCATCCAAAAGGGCAGCCACCTGATCAAGACCGGCATCGAGCTGCGTCACCAGTTCCCCCATAAGGAGGGAGATCGCAACACCAACGAGTTCGGCCGCTGGGATTTTACCGGAAATTTCACTGGCTACGACTTCGGCGATCTCTTGCTGGGCTTGCCTTTCGCCACCAAGATCGAGGCCATCACTCCCCGAGCCGAGGCCCGGGACTGGGAGTTCGGTTTCTTCATTCAGGACGACTGGAAGGTCCGACCGGACCTGACCCTCAACCTGGGAGTCCGCTTCCAGCACTACGGCACTCCCTATGAAAAGGATGACCGCTGGTACAACTTCGATATGGCCAACCGACAGGTGGTGGTGCCCAGTGATAAAGCCTTGCGCCAGGTGGTGCCGGGTTATCCGGTTCCGGTGGTCACTGCCCGTGAGGCCGGCTATCCCGACAAGCTGATCAACTTCAAGGCGGTGTTGGTGGATCCACGGATCGGAATCGCTTTCCGTCCCCGGGAAGGAACGGTGATCCGTACCGGCTATGGCATCTACTCCGTTCCCTACGCCACCCATGCGGCGCAGGCCGCCGGCTTCCCCGTGGGAGGGTTCGGCATCGATCGGGCCGGATTGCTGGCGGCTCGGGTCCGCGGTCCTTACCAGTTGGTGGAGGAGTTCGGCCCCAACCAGATCGTGGGCGGAGTGCCGGAACTCACAACCCTGAGAGGGTTCCCGCAACTGACGGGCACCCTGGGGCGACAGTTGGTCTACGGTATGGACCCCGATCTGCGCAAGAACAATTGGCCCTACGACCAGCAGTGGAACCTGACCATCGAGCAGGAACTGGGCCACGGTTTCGCCATGCGGACGTCCTACGTGGGCACCAAGGGCACCAACTGGCCGGTCATTCGAGACCTGCAGCGGCCGGCGCCCGGCACCATTCCCTTTGCCGATCGTCCCGACAAGTTTCCCTTCGGCCCCGGATTCAGCACGGTAGGTCTGCTGGACCTGGGCGGCAATTCCAGCCACCACGGGTTCGAGTTCGAGGTGACCCGTCAATTCTCCAGCGGACTCTACCTGAGAGGCTGGATTGCCCGGCTCAACACGCTGAACGACATCCAGGGCGGCCTGTTCGGCTCCACGGTGGGACTGTTTATCGAGGATCCTTACGACCGCGCCAATGAGAAGGGTCACCAGAACGGGTTCACTCCCTACGAGGCCCGGATCGTGGCCGTCTATCCGCTGCCCTTCGGCAAGAACCAGAAGTACGGCTCCAACATGAACCGGGTCATGCAGAATATCATCGGCGGGTGGACCCTCGCTCCGGAATGGCGAGATCGCAACGGAACCCGCTTCACGCCGGGCTTCTCAGGTGCGGACACGGCCAACGTCGGCAGGTCCGGCGGCCGTCCCGATCTGCTGCCCGGCTGCAACCCCAACGTCGGCGGGGAGACCGAATTCAAGTGGAACGCCGGCTGCTTCGCCGTTCCGCCCAACGGTCGCTTCGGAACGGCGCCGCGGGGCATGATGCGAGGGTTCTATACATGGGGATTCAACCTCAATGCCTTCAAACGCTGGTATCTGGGCTACGGAGAAACCGGGCCCTACTTCCAGTTGGAGGCCTACATGCGCAATATCCTGAACCACCCCAACCGCGGAGGCCCCAGCTCCACCAATATCACCAGCCCTGCCTTCGGCCAGTTTCGCCTGGGTGGCGCCCGCAACATTCAGATTCGCCTGCGCATCGGCCTCTGATCCTTGCCTGCGGCAAGCGGCAGCCGGCTCCGGCCGGCTGCCTTTTTTTTGCCCTGAATGACCATTCGATCAGCCGTGCCCCGTCGTATGGCACCGTTCCCGTCGCGGATCACCTCAACGCCTCAGTGGGCTCTTCGTGAATCTTTGCGATCCCTCGTGGATAACTCTTTTCGATTTTGTTTCAAGCAGGTGTCCATACCGGGTTTGACACCGGATCAGCCCGATTTTTATACTGGGATTTGTGGCTGCGACTCCAATTCAAATCCAGGTTTGACCCGGTGATCGGTCCGAGCAAAACCGACAGGTTTGGGACCGCCAGGCGGCGTTGGCGCGGCGCGGCGGTTTCCCTCGCCCTCACACTGATCCTCGCATCAGCCACCCTGCCGGCCAACTCATCTCCCGCGGATGCTCAAGCCGAATTGCACTTGGCTAACGCCCTACGGCTCATTCGGGACGGCGACATTCGGAATGCCGAGACCGAGCTGCGACGGGCGGTGGACCTGGTTCCCCACAATCCCGCTTATCTGGCCAGGCTGGGCCAGGTTCTGGGAATGCAGAACAGGATGGAGGAAGCCGCCAGTTACTACGGCCGGGCCCTGAAACTGGCGCCCGACAATGTGGCCATTCGCCGCAATCTGGCGCTGACCCAGTGGTCCCGGCGCCTGTTTGCGGAAGCCGAGGCCAATCTGGAGCAGGTGCTGGCCAGGGTTCCCGACGACGAGCTCACCCGGTTCCTGCTGGGAATGATTCTGGTGAATTCCGGAGAATATGCCCGTGCGGTGGGGCTGCTGGAATCGGTGCCGGATCGGGTGCGCGGCCAGGGCGAAGCGGTGGCCGCTCTGGCCAGGGCCCAATACGCCCTGGGCAAAAAGGATCAGGCCCGGGCCACCTTGGAATCGATGGCTCTCAACCGCTTGTTGCCCCCCGGCGATGTCTATGCCTGCGCCACCACAGCCGCCAATGCCGAAGACTTCGCCACCGCCGAGGAGCTCTTCCTGTCCATCCGATCCACCTACCCCGACGCCGCGGCTCTGAGCTACCAGATTGCCCTCATGCAGTTTCGTTCCGACAGGATCGACCGCAGCCGCCAAACTCTCCTGGAGGCCATCGACAAGGGCCGGCGCTCCGGACCGATTTATAACCTGCTGGGCCACTGCCACGCAGCCCGGAACCGGCTACAGAGCGCCGTTGCCTCCTTCGAGCAAGCCATGAATCTGGAGCCGGCCGAGGAGTCCCACTATCTGGACGCCGTGCAGTTGCTGGCCGAGCATCAGATTTGGCGGGTCCTGATCCGAATTGCCGAAAAGGGAGTGGCCCGCATCCCCCGCTCCGACCGTCTCTATCGAATGAAGGGACTGGCCGAAACGGCCATGCTCTACAGTGAGGATGCCGTCCGATCCTACCGCCGGGCTCTCGAAATCAATCCGGACTCGGCCAAGGCCAACCTGGGGCTGGCCATAGCCCAGCGAACCGCGGGAAGCCGAAAGGATGCCGCCGCCACCTTCGAAAAGGGTATCCGGCAATTCCCCGCCCACGGAGCCCACTACCAGGAATATGGCCTGATGCACCTCAAGACCGGAGATACCGGGGACGACGGCGCCCGGAAACGGGCTATTGCCCTGCTGCAGAAAGCTGTCGAGCTGGATGCCTCTCTTCCCGTGGCTCACTACCAGCTCGGTCGGCTGGCCCTGGAGAGGGATCGAGCCGGCGAGGCGCTCCCTCATCTGGAAACCGCCGCCAGGTTGAACCCCGATCAGAGCAGGGTTCACTATCTGCTGGCGCGGGCCTATCGCCGCCTCGGCAGGGGCGAGGAGGCGCGGTCCCACTTGAAGACCTTTCGCCGGATGAAGGCGGCCGAGGAGTCCAGGGAAGAGCCTAGCGCGGGACCGGAGTTGTCCCGGTCATCCGATGAACTGCCGCTTCAGGATCCCCAAGCCCTTGCAGCAGTCCTCAGCCACTACTACAAACAGGGAAATGGGGACAAGGCACGCCAGGTCCTGGCTGAGATTTCCCAAAAGACATCCGTGGGCCCTCAAACCCGGTTGCTCTATGGCCGGATTGCCGGGGATGCGGGAGACTACCAAACCGCCGAAAAACTCTTCGCCGCCATCGTGTCGAGTCATCCCGAACCCGTCACCGTCGGCTACCATCTCGGCCTGGTGCAATTCCGCACCGGCCGATTCGCCGAATGCCGGCAGACCCTGCTCAAGGCCCTCTCCGTTGGGCAGGGAAACGGCAAGATCCAAAACCTTCTCGGCCACTGCTATCAGGGAGAGGAAAAGGTGGAGGAGGCCCGGGCAGCCTTTCAGAAAGCCATAAGCCGGAATCCGACCGAGGAGTCCAGCTACCTGGACCTGGTCCAGCTTCTTGCCGATGAGAGACATTCGGAATATTGGCTCGATGCCAGCCGAGGCCCCCGGCTACGATGGCATCTGGCTCTCCAGGCTCTGGACCGTGGCGTCGAGCAGCTTCCGGCTTCCGCACCCCTCTTTGAAACCAGGGGTTTCGTGCAGGCCAAGCTGGACTATACCCGGGAGGCCATTCAATCCTATGCCCGGGCCCTGGAACTGGATCCCGATTCCGCCAAGGCCCATCTGGGTTTGGGCGTGTCCCAGAGACTGGCAGGCAATACCCGCGAAGCCGCGGATACCTTCGAACGTGGCATCCGGCAGTTTCCTCTGAATGCCTCCTTCTACCAGGAATTTGGACTCCTGTTGGCCAAGGCGGGAGACTCGGGGGATGAAGCGGCCCGAACCCGTTCGGCCGATCTGCTCAGGAAGGCCCTCGACCTGGATGCCTCCCTGGTCGAGCCCCGCTATCAACTGGGTCAGATGGCTCTGGCGCAGGGAAATCCGGAAGAAGCGGCCCGGCATTTCGAATCGGCCGTGCAACTGGCACCCCGCCAGAGCAAGCTGCGCTACGGCCTGATCCGAGCCTACCGGAGACTGGGACGCCGGGAGCAAGCCCGCGAGCAGGCCGGGAAATATCGTCAGCTCAAGGCTGCCGAGGAAGCCCGGGGAACGCCTTCTCAGTGAGCTTCAAGGTTGGGTGTATTTGGGCAATGGCAGTCCACATAGCCGGATGCAACACCTCAATCAGACCAATGGCATCTCGAATGGACTATTGAGGGAGCGTTTTTCAAAATTGGGAATCGGGCTTGAAATTGAGGCGGCAGGGGTGATGTGCAGCAGGCTCCGGCATTCGCCCCAATAAGCACAATAGTCACAAAACGAGTGTCTGGATTTCGAGTCTTGCCGATCGGATGGTTCTCTTTGTGTTTTTGTACCTTTTGTGGCCATTGAGTTTCAGACGGCAATGGGGTTCGGTGTCACCTGGTCCTTGACGGACTCGGGAGCAAGAGCCCTCATTCTGAGGCTGTGAAGGCAGCCATGGCGGAGGTGTCCGTATGAAGAAATCAGGTCAATATCGAAAGATCGTGGAGTGGTCCGAGGAGGACCGCTGCTATATAGGTCGGTGCCCGGAACTCATGTTTGGCGGTGTGCACGGAATGAACGAACAAAGTGTTCTTGCCGAATTATGCGCTGTAATCGAGGAGTGGGTGGAAACTTCAGAAAAGAATTCAGAATAACGGGTCGCTCGGTAGGATCCCTCCTTTCTCCATGCCTCTTTTGCTGGCACTATTCGCCGCAGTCCTCCTCTTGGCCCCCTATTGGGGCCTTCGGGCTGAACCCGCCGAGCAATCGTCCTCGGAAATCTTCAGCGACGTTTCCCTTCAGGCCGGCATCACCTGGACACATTTCAACGGCCAGTCTCAGGATCGCTTTCTCATTGAAGCCTCCAGCGGCGGTGTCGCCCTTCTGGACTACGACAATGATGGCTGGCTGGACATCTTTTTCGTCAACGGCGGGGAAACCCCGAAAGGCAAGAGTCGATCACCTGTCCGGAATGCCCTCTACCGCAACCTCGGCAACGGCAAGTTCGAGGACGTCGCCGAGCGCGCCGGGGTGGCCGAGGTGCCCTTCTACGGAATGGGAGCGGCCGGCGCCGACTACGACAATGACGGCTTTCAGGACCTGTATGTCACCGGCTTTCCCTCCAGCGCCCTGTTTCGCAATCAGGGCGACGGCACCTTCCGCGAAGTCACCCAAGGGGCAGGTCTGGAAAATGCCGGAGAATGGGGTGCCAGCGCAGTCTGGTTCGATTTCGACCGCGACCGGCACCTGGACCTCTTCGTTTGCAACTATGCCGAGTTGTCCTTTGCCCACCCCCGTCCCTGCAACTTTGCGGGCAAGCCCGAATACTGCTCGCAGCGAGCCTACCCTCCACGGCGCCCCAGGCTCTATCGCAACAACGGCTCCGGCGCCTTCATGGACGTGAGCCGTTCGTCGGGAGTGTCCCGGCATGTGGGACGGGCCTTCGGAGTCGTCAGCGTGGACATCGACGACGACGGCTGGGATGACCTGTTCGTGGCCGGGGACGCCTCGCCCGACCTGCTGCTTCTGAACCGCAGGAACGGTTCCTTCGAAGACCGCGGGTTCGACGCGGAAATCGCCTACAGCGTCAACGGCGAAGCACGGGCCGGCATGGGAGTGGACGCCGCCGATCTCAATGGAGACGGCCGCCCCGATTTCATAGTGACCAACTTTCATGACGAGTATCACGCCCTCTACTTAAGCACCTCGCAACTGCTCTACCGCGAGTGGACCCGGCCCTCCGGGTTGGCCGGCTTCACTCGGCCGTTCGTGGGCTGGGGCGCGCGCTTCATCGACTACGACAATGACAGCGACCTGGACCTGGTCATCGTCAACGGCCACGTGAGCGAGACCATCGAGCTCTCCCGCGGGGACATCCGTTACCGCCAGCTTCCCCTGCTGCTGGCCAACGTCGGGGACCTGAAATTCCGCAACATGGCTTCCCAAGCGGGACCGGTTTTCCGGACCAGGCACTCCGCCAGGGGGATGGCGACGGGGGACTACGACAATGACGGGGACATGGATGTGGTCTTTGTCCGGCTGAACGAGAGGCCGGTGCTGTTGCGGAACAACACCGGACAGGAGGGGGCCTGGATCGGATTCGAGCTTCAGGGAAGCCTCAGCAACCGGGACGCTATCGGCAGCAAGCTGTCCTTGAAGTCGGGTGACAAGCGTTTCACCAAGTGGGTGACCGGTGGGGCCAGTTTCCTGGCCTCCCATGACAAACGCGTGGTCTTTGGACTGGGGAAACCTGTGAAGGAAGAGTGCAGCCTCGAGATCCGTTGGCCCAGCGGGAAAGTCCAGAGGATTTCCGGACTCGGGATCAACCGCTACCATAAAATAGTCGAGTCCGGCGAGGTCGCTGAAGGTTCTTGACCCTCTGCCAGCGACGGCAAGGACAGGAACGGGAGCGTGAACCCATGAGACAGACCGCCACCCTGATCACCGGAGCCAGCGGAGAAATGGGGCATGGGCTCATCGACCGGTTGGCCGAGGAGGGTGTCGAGGACCTGGTGGCCCTGGATATCCGGCCGATCGACAGCGAAATCGGAAGCCACTGCAAGGCCTGCGTCAATGGAGACATTCTGGACGAGAGGCTGCTGGAGCGGATGCAGAGCGAATACGAAATCCACACCGTCTATCATCTGGCGGCCCTGCTGTCCACGCGGGCCGAGTTCACCCCCGATGCCGCCCACCGGGTCAACGCAGGCGGCACGCTGAGGCTGCTCCAGATGGCCGTCGAGCAGTCTCACTGGCACGGCCACCCGGTGAAATTCATGTTTCCCAGCTCCATCGCCGCCTACGGACTCCCCGGCCGGACGGTCAAGCAACGCACCGGCACGGTCCGGGAAACGGAGTGGAATTTCCCCACCACCATGTATGGGTGCAACAAGCTCTACTGCGAGCATCTGGGGCGCTATTACGCCAACCACTACCGGCAACTGGCGGCCGATTCATCGGGCCACGGCATCGACTTCCGCTGCATCCGCTTCCCCGGGCTCATCAGCGCTGCCACCCTGCCCAGCGGCGGCACTACCGACTATGCTCCGGAAATGATCCATGCCGCCGCCAGCGGCCAGAGGTACGGCTGTTTCGTAGTCCCCGAAACGCGCCTCCCTTTCATTGTCATGCCGGACGCCATCAACGCCCTGCTGCAACTCCAAAAGGCACCGCGGGAGACGCTCCGTCAGACCGAGTACAACGTCAGCAGCTTCAGCATGACCGCGGAGGAAATACACCGGCGCATCCTCATGGAGTGGCCTCGGGCAGAGGTCGACTTCAAGCCCGATGGAAAGCGTCAGGCCATCGTGGATTCCTGGCCGGCTGAAGTGGACGATTCGGCAGCCCGCACCGACTGGGGCTGGGCGCCCCGCTACGACAAGGCGGCTGCCTTCAGCGAGTACCTGATCCCTCGAATCAAGAGCCGGTATTCCGGATAGCTAAAAAGCCTTGAGTTTTCCCTGGGCGAGTTCAGGCAGGTTTTGGAGCTGTTCCCGGGTTCCAAGAACAATCATCCTGAGACCGGCGGTCAATTGGGTGTCGGCGGCGGGACTGGCGTTGATACCGCCATCGGCCAGCTTGCAGGCCAGAACGGTGACGCCGAAGCGGGCGCGCCAGCGGCACTGCTCCAGCGTCTGGCCCACCAGGGGCGAGTCCGGGGCGAGCTGGAATTGCTCCATGTAGAGCTGGAGACCTCCCCCGTAGGCCACTTCATCCAGGAAGTTTGCCACTTCGGGCCGGATCAGCATGGTGACCATCCTGCGGCCGCTGAATTGATAGGGCAAGATCACCCGATTGGCGCCGGCTTTCACCAACTTGCTTTCCGACTGCTCGTCGATGGCCCGAGCCACGATCAGGAGGTCCGACCTGACGCTACGTGCACTGAGCACGATGAACACGTTCTGGGCGTCGGAATCGGCGGCCACCAGCAGACCGCGGGCCCGCTCGATTCCGGCTTGAGCCAGAAGAGCTTCATTGGCCCCGTCTCCCCGGAGCGCCAGGAAACCGGATTGGTCGACCTGGCTGATTTTCTCGGCCGAAGGATCGATCACCACGAAGGGGAGGCCTTGAGTGGCCAGTTCCTGAGCCACATGGCGGCCCACCCGCCCGTAGCCGCAGACGATGACGTGATCGGAGAGTTTGTCCAGCATTCGGAGCAAGCGTCGTTTTCGCAGGTAGGCACGGCCTTCGCCGGAGAGCAGAAAATCGGCCATGCCGCTCAGCAGGTACATGGCCAGCCAGCCGGCACCCAGAATGAGCACCATGGTGAAGAGCTTGCCACCCGCCGACAGGGGCCGGACTTCCCCGAAGCCGACCGTGCTCAAGGTGATCACGGCCATGTAGAGGGCATCCAATACCCCCATGTCCTCCAGCAGCCAGAACCCTGCCGCACCCAACAGCAGCAGGCCGACCAGGGCAACCGCCGTTTTCCAGAAGCGCCGATGAGGGTGGGAGGCAACCCGCCTGTGCACCAGGGACTCCTTGATCGACCCGGCAGCTCTCAGGATCAGCCAACTCGACGGAACGATAGCATAATTTCAAACGATTCAACCACGAGACCCTCGGCCCCCACCAACGTGGAGCGGTTTCGGGAAAGCGGCAAAACCGAGCCGGCGTGTAGAATAGCGAACGGAATATTTGTGAGCCTTTTGCAGAATTCGGCAGCGGGACGTGTGTCGGGAATGGCCACAAAAAACACAAACCACAACTTGTGAATTTTGTGCTTTTTGTGGTTAGACAGCATTTTTCACCAAGTCGCACCCGATGGAGAACCGGTCCCAACCCACCCCTCCCCGGAAGCCAGCACGCGTGACAGGCCATGGATCCTTCCAAATTCAATATTCTGCCGGACCAGGGCGATCCAACCGGCCATAGCCCTTCACGTCCCCAGCCCGACAGCGTGCGGGACCCGGTGTGCGGCATGTGGGTCAACCCCGAAACCGCCGCCGATTCCTATGCCTACCGCGGTCAGACCTACTACTTTTGCCGCACACACTGCCGGACTGAATTCGAGGCCGATCCCGATCGTTACCTCGGCAGCCGGGAGCCCCCTGCGGTCCCGACCTCCGGGAGCGGAACATCGGAATCGGAGGACAAACGACAGTCGGCGAGCTACACCTGCCCCATGCACCCCGAGGTCCTGACCGATCGACCCGGAGCCTGTCCCCTGTGCGGCATGGCCCTGGAGCCCCGAGCGGTAAGCCTGGAGGAACCCGATAATCCGGAGCTGTCCGACATGAAAGGCCGTTTCAGGATCAGCCTGATTCTCACGCTCCCCATCTTCCTGCTGGCCATGTCGGAGATGGTCGTGGGCAGCTTGCTGCCGCCGCGCTGGCCGGCCGGGGTCTCGTCCTGGATTCAATGCCTGCTGGCAGCGCCCGTGGTCCTCTGGGGGGGATGGCCGCTGCTGCAGCGAGGGTGGGCCTCCCTGGTGCACCTCAGCCCCAACATGTTTACCCTGATCGGGTTGGGCACGGCGACCAGCTACCTCTACAGCCTGGCGGCCACCCTGGCCCCGTCCCTGTTCCCGGACGCCTTCAGGGGTCCGGACGGAGTCGTTCCCGTCTACTTCGAAGCGGCAGCCGTCATCACCACCCTGGTCTTGCTGGGGCAGGTGTTGGAGCTTCGGGCCCGGCAACGGACCGGCAGCGCCATCCGCTCGCTCCTGAGTCTGGCCCCCGAAACCGCGCGCCGGCTGCGCGAGGATGGGACCGAGGAGGAGGTCACGCTCGACCGCATCGCCGTGGATGCCCGGCTGCGGGTTCGACCCGGGGAGCGCATCCCGGTTGACGGAGTGGTCCTGGAGGGCGCCAGCTCGGTGGATGAATCCATGCTCACCGGCGAGCCCCTTCCGGTCCAGAAGCTTCCCGCCAACCAGGTGGCCGGCGGCACCATGAACCAGACCGGCAGTTTCGTCATGCGCGCCACCCGGGTGGGACAGGACACCCTGCTGGCCCGGATCGTTCAGATGGTGGCCGAAGCCCAGAGGACACGCGCTCCCATTCAGCGTTTCGCCGACGCGGTCTCCGCCCGCTTCGTCCCCGCGGTCCTCCTGGTTGCCCTGTTGACCTTCGTGGTCTGGAGCCTGCTGGGGCCTCAGCCCGCGATGGCTTACGGCCTGATCAATGCCGTGGCCGTGTTGATTATCGCCTGCCCCTGTGCCCTCGGCCTGGCCACACCCATGTCGATCATGGTGGCAACCGGACGAGGAGCCAGCTCCGGCGTGCTGGTCAAGAATGCCGCGGCCCTGGAAGCCCTGGACGGCGTCGACACCCTGGTGCTGGACAAGACGGGAACTCTTACCGAAGGCAAACCCCGGCTGCAGACCTTGGCGGCCCTGCCCGGCTGGAGCGAAGAGGAGTTGTTATCGGCGGTGGCCAGCCTGGAGCAGGCCAGCGAACACCCCCTGGCGGGAGCCATCCTGGAAGCGGCCGGGAGCCGCGACCTCGATCTGGACCCCGTCCAGGAATTCCAGGCCGTTCCCGGGAGGGGGATTAAGGGGCAGGTCCGAGGACGGTCCCTGGTAGTGGGCAATGCCAGGATGCTGGAGGAACTTGGGATCGAAACGGGAGCACCGCATCACCGCAGGGACAACCTGAGGGAGTCGGGCCAGGCCGTGGTGCTGGTAGCCGCCGATGGCCGATTGGCCGGATGGCTGGGGGTGGAAGACCCCGTCAAACGCTCTGCCAAGGAGGCCCTGTACCAGCTACAGCGTGCAGGGTTGCGTCTCCTGATGGTCACCGGGGACCACCGAAAGTCCGCCGAAAAAGTGGCCTACGAGTTGGGGATCGACCAGGTCGTGGCCGAAGTGGATCCACGGGAGAAAGGAGCGATCGTCAAACGGCTGCAAGACGAAGGCAAGCGGGTGGCCATGGCCGGCGACGGTATCAATGACGCCCCGGCGCTGGCCCAGGCGCAGGTGGGTATCGCCATGGGGGGCGGCACCGACGTAGCCATCGAGAGCGCCGGGATCACCCTGGTGGCAGGGGACCTGGGAGGCCTGGTTCGCGCCTTCGGACTGAGTCGTCGGACCATGCGCAATATCCGGCAGAACCTGTTTCTGGCCTTTGTCTACAACCTGTTGGGCATTCCGGTTGCCGCCGGCCTACTCTACCCGCTCTTCGGCCTGTTGCTGAGCCCCATGATCGCCGCCGCCGCCATGACCTTCAGCTCCCTGTCGGTCATCGCCAACGCCCTGCGCCTCAGACGACTGGCCCTGTAACGCCGGGGAGCAACCGTTCACGGACCGACGACTCTCCTTCCCGACAAGTCCCGCCACCGCCGTGCCGGGTGGCTCATGCGAGCGTGAAACAACGAACCTTCATGGCCCATCGGCAACAAGGGCCATTCTCCAGAATAACCCGATCTTCGTGACCGCGCATCCGGCATCCGCGTAGAACATCGGGCCGGCGCCGGTTACGTTCGGCGGCGGTAGCCGAAGAACCGACGCCAACTCATCGCGAGCCCGGTCCAGACCATGACGGCGACGCCCAGGGACACGCCGCCGGCGATCGACTGGCCGACAACACCGTACACCTCTCCGGTGTGGGCAAAACGCAACCATCGCCGGATCTTGAAGCCGGGCGTGAAGGTCGGATACCCGGAACGCTCGACCAGCTCGCCGGTTGCCCGGTCGAAAAGTAGATCCTCGCTCTTCGACGGCTGGCGGCCGTTTCCGCGGTCGGCCGCAACCACGACGGGGTCGTGAATCGACTCGGGAAGATCAATGGTGAGAGTTCGCCATCCGGGCGTCTCGATACCGGCCTTGGTGGCCAACGCCTGCAACTCGACCAACGCGGCTGCCGGTTCCAGAGCGACGGACAGGTTGTCCCGCGCGTCTGACTGCCACGGCCGTGGCGATCGCTGAAACGGTGGCGTGTCGCCCGCCAGCCGATGGACGAGGTCGGCGGCCCACTGATACGAGATGGTGGCCCCGCTGAAAACGATGACGGCGAGCGGAATGGCTGACCAGAAGCCGATCACGTTATGCCAGTTGAAATCGCGCGTCCGCCCCTTGAGGCGGCGGCGGAACCACAGCGCGTGTCTCCAAGCGGCGCGGCTTCGGATCGACGGCCACCAGAGATAGACCCCGCTGACGAGCAGGAACAGGAACCCGAGGTTGGCGACTGCAACCACCGTCCGACCCATGATCCGATATTCCCCCTCCAGGGCGAACCACCGGTGCCAGTACATGACGCTCCGGAGGAAGCGCCTCGTTCGGGTATTGCCGTCGCCCAGCCGCTCGCCGGTGAAGCGGTTTACGAAGAGGGTGGCTCCGCCGTCGATCTCGACGACCGCCGGTTCTAACGGGTCCCTGGGCAAAGCCACGGAAGTAACCACATCGGCAGACTGCCCGCCGCTGACCCGTGAAATCAACTCGTCGAGCCCGAGCGGTGCGACGCCCGGGCCCGGCGGATCGGCTCGATAGTCGCGGATCGCCCACCGGTTCAACTGCGACTCGTAGGTGAGGATCACGCCGGTCACCGCCAGCATGAGGATCACGACGGCGGCGGTGACGCCGACCATCAGATGAACCCAGAAGATTGCCTTGCGCAGGGACATGTCGGGTCGAGTCTTGGGACGAGGGTTCCGGCGCTAGTGTTCTGTAACAGAAATAGGGTTGCCATCTTTCGGAGCGCAACGGCGCCGGATTCTAGGAGCGACGACGAGCCAATGCTATTCATTGCGAGGAGGAGCGACGACGAAGACGGTGCCGTTCCGCCCGAACCCGTAGGGCCGATGGAGGTTCCGGGACGATTGAGCCCAACGGTGCCTTTTTGGCTGAACCGCAACGGTCCTCTCCTACCGACCGTTCCCCGGTGGAACCTCCATCGGAGAT
>JAPPDF010000069.1 GCA_028875575.1 Acidobacteriota bacterium | reverse complement strand
CTCGTTGCCCATCCACCCTCTGGGAGATATGCTTAGCCACACATAAAGAAGACTGGCCGTGTAAACCATGTATGCGGTTTATTGTGTAAACCATGAATGGATTGCACAAGAGTTCTACTGGAAGCCTTGTGCTGGCTAAGAATCACTCCCCCCTTGAGGGGGAGTCGGTGAGACAAGGGCGCCAGCCCGCGGTCGAACCGGAGGGGGGCCCAGTCTCCGAGGTTCGTAAGAGGCTCCTGTTTCACTCTCGCATGATCCGCCCGAAGGGATAGTTTTAGCCCCATCAGGAGGAGGGGTGGCGGAGGCTCAGCCGGGCGATGGTCCACAGGATCTTGAATCCCGCCTTGACCGTTCCCGAGAGCGTCCCCGAAACCTTGGAGCGGCCCAGGCGCGGCCGATAGCTGACGGGAATTTCCACTACCTTGAGCTCCTGCTGCAGGGCTTTGACCTGCATTTCCACCGTCCAGCCGTAGGTTCGATCCTGCATGTCGAGCCTGGACAGCGCTTCCCGCCGAATAGCTCGAAAAGGCCCCAGGTCGGTATAGGCGTGGCCGTAAATCAGTCGAATAATAGTGGTCGACAACCAGTTGCCGAACCGCTGCTGCGGGGTCAGGGAACCCGGTTGCGGGCATCCCCGGGTCCGGGAGCCCAGCACCAGGTCCGCCTGTTGTTCCTCCAGGACGCGGAGCAGATCGCTGGCCTGGGCGGGGTCGTCGCTGTAATCGCCGTCCAGAAAGAGAACCACCTCGGTAGCCGGGGGCAGGGCGGCAATCCCGGCCAGACAGGCGGCGCCGTAGCCGCGGTCGGATTGGAAAACGACCCGGGCGCCGGCCTCCCGCGCCTTCATGGCGGTCCGATCGGTGCTCCCGTTGTCGACTACGATGATTTCGGAAACCAGGTCTCGGGGAATGTCGGCAATGACTCGGGCGATCCCCGGTTCCTCGTTGTAGACGGGAATGATGACGGAGGCTGGAGGCGTTGTCATGACAGCGGCTCTGACGGCCCTTGGAGGATCGCATTATACGCAATCCCGGCCGGCCCTGAAATGTGGTATAAACACGCGACCCCGAGCAGGGTCGGGCTTGTTTGGAACACTCGTGTTTCGCCCTCTATCAGTCGGCTTGCTGCTTGGGACGGCGGCGCGGCCAAGTGAAGAGTGGCTAGTGGATAGTTATTTGATCGAAACCTAAAGCATCGTGTCGGTCTCGGCGCAGTTGTTCAAAGAGTGCCGCCAGTGAACAAGATGCTTGCTTCCAAGACTGACCACTGACCACTGACCACTAATCACTCGTTTTGAAGCACTCCGGTCTCACCCTGTATCAGCCGCCCCGTCGAATGGGACGCGGACTGATGAATCCGTGTCCGACTCCTGCTGCGGAAAGGGACCATCCATGGAAGCAGTGCTCGCCCTGGAAGACGGCTTGATTTTCGAAGGAAAGTCCATCGGCGCCAGGGGCGAGACATTCGGCGAAGTTGTTTTCAATACCTCCCTGACCGGCTATCAGGAAATTCTCACCGACCCCTCCTATGCCGGTCAGATCGTGGTGCTGACCTATCCCCTGATCGGAAATTACGGGGTCAACTCGGAGGATGAGGAGTCCCGCCGACCCTTTGCCGAAGGGCTGGTGGTGCGGGAAGCCACCGACAGCGGCGACCACTGGCGCCTGGACGAGACCCTGCCGGACTATCTGGAGAAGCACGGCATCGTGGCCATCGCCGAGATCGACACCCGGGCCCTGGTGCGCCATATCCGGCAACAGGGCGCCATGCGCGCCGCCATCGCCAGCGGGGAGGTGGATCGGAAGCTTCTGGTTGACAAGGTGCGTCAGACGCCGGAGATGGTGGGGCGGGACTTGGCAAGCCGGGTCAGTTGCCGCAACGCCTACCGCTGGGAGGAGCCGTCGGTGGACATCTTTGCCGCGGAGTCCTCCCCAAATGCTTCCAATGCGGATGCGGCGGAGCCGCCGCTGCGGGTGGTGGCCCTGGACTTCGGTATCAAGCGTAATATCCTGCGGCTGATGGTGGACAGCGGGTTCGAAGTGACGGTGGTTCCGGCCAGGACCAGCTCGGCCCAAATCCTGGCAATGAACCCCGACGGCGTTTTCCTTTCCAACGGCCCGGGAGATCCGGAGCCGGTCGCCTATGCGATAAGGACAGCTCGGGAGCTGATCGGAAAGAAGCCGATCCTGGGGATCTGCCTGGGCCATCAGATCCTGGGTCTGGCCGTGGGCGGCAACACCTACAAGCTGAGATTCGGCCACCACGGCGGCAATCACCCCGTGATGCGCATGCAGACGGGGCAGGTCGAGATCACCGCTCAGAACCACGGATTTGCCGTGGATATTTCCTCCCTGCCTGAATCCATCGAAGTGACCCACGTCAATCTCAACGATCAAACCCTGGAGGGATTCCGTCACCGGAGCCAACCGCTGTTCTGCGTCCAGTACCACCCGGAGTCCTCCCCGGGCCCGCACGATTCCCGCTACCTGTTCGAAGAGTTCAAGCGGGTGATCCGTCAGCACCGGCGGGAGAACGGGACTTCCTTCGCCTGGCGAGACTGAATGCCCAAGAGATCGGACATCAAGAAAATTCTGGTCATCGGCTCGGGACCGATCGTGATTGGACAGGCCTGCGAGTTCGACTATTCCGGGACCCAGGCCTGCAAGGTCCTCAGGGCCGAGGGTTACCAGGTGGTCCTGGTAAATTCCAATCCTGCCACCATCATGACCGACCCCGAGTTGGCGGACCGGACCTATATCGAGCCCCTGACACCGGAATTCCTGGAAGCCATCATCCTGGAGGAGCGGCCCGACGCCCTGCTGCCCACCGTGGGCGGGCAGACGGCGCTCAACCTGTCGGTGGCGTTGTCGGAGAAAGGGGTTCTGGACAGGCAGGGAGTCGAGCTGATCGGAGCTCAGATCAAGTCGATCAGGGTGGGGGAAGATCGGCTGCTCTTTAAGGAAGCCATGAGGGAGATAGGCCTGGAGACGCCGCGAAGCGGAGTGGCCTACGACTTCAAGGAGGCCCGGCAGATTGTCAAGGAGGTGGGGTACCCGGCCATTATCCGGCCCTCCTTCACCCTGGGGGGGACGGGGGGCGGCATCGCCTATAACGCCGAGGAGTTCGAACAACTGGCCAAGAGGGGCCTGGATCTCAGCCCGGCCCACGAGATTCTGATCGAGGAGTCGGTCATCGGTTGGAAGGAGTTCGAGTTGGAAGTCATGCGCGACCTGAAGGACAATGTGGTCGTGATCTGCAGCATCGAGAACTTCGATCCCATGGGGGTCCACACCGGGGATTCCATCACCGTGGCTCCGGTACAGACCCTTACCGACAAGGAATACCAGTACATGCGCAACGCCGCCATGCGAATCATTCGCAAGGTGGGGGTGGAGACCGGAGGCTCCAACATCCAGTTCGCCGTCAATCCGCTGGATGGCCGCCTGGTGGTGATTGAAATGAACCCCCGGGTTTCCCGAAGCTCGGCCCTGGCCTCCAAGGCTACCGGATTCCCCATCGCCAAGATCGCTGCCAAGCTGGCGGTGGGACTCACTCTGGACGAGATTCCCAATGACATCACCCTGAAGACCCCGGCATGCTTTGAGCCCACCATCGACTATGTGGTCACCAAGATCCCCAAGTGGGCCTTTGAAAAGTTTCCGGAGGCCGAGCCGCTCCTGGGAACCCAGATGAAGTCGGTCGGGGAGGTGATGGCTATCGGCAGAACCTTCAAGGAATCGCTGCTGAAGGCCTTGCGCTCCCTGGAGACCGGGCGCAAAGTGGGCTCGCAAAAGCTGGAACCGGACCAGATTCGGGAAAAGCTGATCGTTCCCAATCCCGACCGCCTCCTCTATCTGCGTTTCGCCTTCGAGAGAGGCCTCTCGGTGAAAGAGGCTTATCAGTACACCCATATCGATCCCTGGTTTCTGCAGCAGGTTCGGGAGGTGTCCCAACTGTCGACCGGATTGCGGGGAGCCGAGCTGGCGGACATTCCTCCGCTGCAGCTCCGGCAGGCCAAGCGGCTGGGCTTCTCAGACCAGTACCTGGCCTGGCTGACAGGTTCCACGGCTTCCGAAGTTCACCAACGGCGTCAAAGGCTCGAGCTCCGGCCGGTTTACAAGCGTGTCGACACCTGCGCGGCCGAGTTCGAGTCCTTCACGCCCTACCTTTATTCCACCTACGAGCAGCAGTGCGAGGCCGAACCCTCCGAGAGAAGAAAGATCGTGATCCTGGGTAGCGGTCCCAATCGGATCGGGCAGGGCATCGAGTTCGATTACTGCTGTTGCCACGCCTCCTTTGCCCTCAAGGAGGACGGCTTCGAGACGATCATGGTGAACTGCAATCCCGAGACCGTCTCCACCGACTACGACACTTCCGATCGACTCTACTTCGAGCCGCTGACCTTTGAAGACGTCATGCACGTGGTGGAGCGGGAGCAGCCGGAAGGGGTGATCGTGCAGTTCGGCGGGCAGACTCCCTTGACCCTGGCCCTGCCCCTGCAGCGTGCCGGCGTTCCCATCATCGGCACCTCTCCCGAGTCCATCGACCTGGCGGAAGACCGCAAACGATTCGGCCGTCTGCTCTCCGGCATGGGAATCCCCCAGCCTCCTTCCGGCACGGCCACCTCTTTCGGGGAGGCCGCCGCCATCGCCGAACGCATTGGCTACCCCATCCTGGTCCGGCCCTCCTATGTCCTCGGGGGGCGCGCCATGGTGATCGTGCACGACGACCAGTCCCTGGAGCGATACATCAGCGAGGCGGTGGGCGTTTCTCAGGACCGCCCCATTCTCATTGACAAGTTTCTGGAGGATGCCTTCGAGGTGGACGTGGACGCCGTGGCCGACGGACGACAGGTGGTGATCGGGGGCATCATGGAGCATATCGAGGAGGCGGGGATCCACTCGGGGGACAGCTCCTGCGTGCTGCCGACCTACATGGTCAAGTCCGAGCACCTGGAGACGATGCGCGACTACACCCGGCGCCTGGCCCTGGAGCTGAAAGTGGTCGGATTGATGAATGTGCAGTACGCCATCAAGGAGGATGTGGTCTACGTGTTGGAAGTCAATCCGAGAGCCTCGCGCACCGTGCCCTTCGTGAGCAAGGCCACCGGGGTTCCTCTGGCCAAGCTGGCGGTCCGGCTGATGACGGGTCGCAAGCTGGATGAGTTCGGTCTGGAAGATGAGCTGCCTGTAGACGACTTCTTCGTCAAGTCCCCGGTTTTCCCCTTCTTGAAATTTCCGGGTGTTGATACCATTCTGGGCCCCGAGATGAAGTCTACCGGCGAAGTGATGGGCGTTTCCGACAGCTTTGGGCAAGCCTACGCCAAGGCCCAGCTCAGCGCCGGCTCGGTGTTGCCGCGATCCGGCACCGCCTTCATCAGCGTGAACGATCAGGACAAGCTCAACGTGCTTCCGATTGCCCGGCGGCTGCATGATCTCGGATTTCGCTTGATCGCCACCGGGGGCACCCGGGAGACCCTGGCGGGGCAGGGCATCGGCGTCGAGTCGGTCTACAAGGTCAACGAAGGGCGGCCCCACATCGTGGACCTCATCAAAAGTGGCCAGGTGGACCTGATCCTCAACACGCCGCTGGGCAAGGACTCCTTCTTCGATGAACGCGCCATCAGGCGCGCTGCCGTTCAGCACAACGTGCCCTGCATCACCACGCTCTCGGGGGGTGCGGCAGTGGCCAGCGGCATCAGCGCACTGCAGCAGAATCGGCGGGACGTCCGTGCCTTGCAGGACTATCATGGGAATGATGAATGAGGAATGAGGAGTGATGGATGGCACGATATTTTCTAACTGGTGCTCAGGGGTGTATCGGGACCTGGATCGTCCGCAATCTGATCGATCGGGGCAACGAGGTCTTCATCTATGACCTGGATGTGGAACCCAAGAGGCTCTCCATGCTGCTTTCCCCGGAGGAACTGGGTGGGATCCATTTCATTCAGGGGGACATTACCGATTACGATCGGCTGCAGGGTGAGATGCAGCGGAACAGCGTGACCCACGTCATTCACCTGGCGGGGCTGCAGGTTCCCGTCTGCCGGGCCAATCCCAGATTGGGCGCCCTGGTGAACGTGGTGGGTACCGTCAACGTGTTCGAGGCCGCGCGGTCTTTGCCTGAGCCGATCCAGGGGTTGGCCTATGCCAGCTCCGCCGCCGTTTTCGGTCCGCAGGAAGACTACGGAGACGGGCCCGTGGGTGAAGGTGTCCAGTTGATTCCTCGGACCCATTACGGGGTTTTCAAGCAATCCAACGAAGGCAACGCCCGCGTGTTTTTCCTGGACCACGGTATTTCGAGCGTGGGTCTGCGTCCCCATGCCGTCTACGGGGCGGGGCGGGATTTCGGGATCACCTCCGGTCCCACCACGGCCATGAAGGCTGCGGCCCTGGGACGGCCCTTCGAGATTCAATTCGGCGGTCCGGTATCGATGTTGCTGGTGGATGACGTGGCCAAGATCTTCATCGAGTGTGCCGAAAGCCCCAAGACCGGGGCGCGAGCCTACAACATTCGTGGAGACCTGATCACGGTGGAAGAGGTCATCCAGGCCATCGAAGAGGTGGTCCCGAGTGCCCGGGGAACGATCCGGTGCAAGGCGAATCCCCTGGCCATCGCCAGCAACTTCAGCCAACAGGGTTTGAAGCGGGAACTGGGTCAGGTGCCGGCCACCCCGCTGAAGCAGGGCATTGAGCAGACTGTGGAGATCTTCAGGCGCCTGCACCGGGAAGACCGACTGGACCTTTCCGACCTCGAGGCTTGACTTGGCACTTGTCGCCGTCAGGCCCGATCAAACCATCCCCATTTACCATGCAACCAAAACACGCCAGTAAAACGAATTCAGAGAAGAAGCTGCTGGATCGCCGGGGGTTCCTGGCGGCGTCGGCCGCCCTGGGAGCCGGACTGCTGGAACTCACCGGCTGTTCTCTTGTCGGCGGCAAGTCCCGGGAACTCAGGGGAAAGACCTATTCGGTGCGGGTGGATGGGGAGGGGGGCCTCAGTGTCCATCAGAAGGGCGGAGAGGTGGTCTGGGAGAGTTCCAGCGCCTTGAAGCCCCAACTGATTCTGGACCCCGACTCTGCCGGGAAGGAGCGGATTCTGAGCTTTGGCGAGGCGGCTGTCAAGGAGTGGCAGCCCTTCGAAGAAGGCCGCCACCAAGGATACCGGACCCGATTGGGTGCATTTCCCGGCACCGACGTGGAAATCGAGCTGGTGCACGGCCTGGATTCCGAAACGGATGAGCTGCTGGTTCGCCTGGAACAGACCGGTGGCCAGGACCGCATCCAGCGCGTGAACCATTTTTACCGCATCGAGAAACCCACCAGCGACGGCGGGTATCTGTTGGTCCCCCATGGCTCCGGCTACTTGATTCCGGCGGAGATGGCCGAGAGCATGCCCAAGGGAGATTCGGTTCGCGGCAACCTGGTGGGGGGCCGTTACAGCCTGCCCCTGTTCGGCCTGGTCAAGGGAGGCCACACCCTCTACCAGATCGTGGAGACTTTCTGGGACTGCAGCGTGGAGGTCGACCACCTGCCGGGCGAGGTTTCGCTGGTGGATTTCAACTGGCTGGCGTCGCTGGGAGAGCTCGGCTACGCCCGGCAGTTCCTGATGCGCTTCGCCCAGGATCTGGACCACGTGGGCATCGCCAAGGCTTACCGCCGCTATGCCCGCGACAAGGGGTTCTTTCGAACGTTGGCTGACAGGGCCAAGCAACTGCCCGCCATCGACCGATACCTGCGAGGCTTCGAATTCCGCTGGGTCTACTGGAAGTCCAGAGACGAGTCGCGAGTGGTGAAAGACCTGCAGCGCTGGACGCGTCTCGGCCTGCCCATCAATTTCTTCTTTCCCAAATGGTCTCCCGGCACTACCGCTCGCAACGATGCCAGCGCCTGGCAGGCCTTTCTGCGCCGGCGTCCGGTGGAAGGCGGCTGGAGAAGGCTCAGGCGCCTGGCCGACCGGGCTCGGCGATACGGGGCCCTGATCAAGGTCTTCATCAATCCCAATACCAATCTGAAGGGAGCCCCCGGCTACGACCCGGCCCGGTCCTCACGCGACCGGTCGGGAGAGTTGCATCCCAGGCCCAACTTCTGGGGCGATGGCCTCAGCCCCCAGTTCGGACCCGAGTCCGTGCGCCGTGCGCTGGACTACGCCAAGTCGCGGGGTTTCGAGCCCGATGCCCTCTATTTCGATGGATACGCCTTTCACGGCGGCCACCGGGAGGACTTTTCTCCGGACCACCCGGTATCTCGCAAATTGGCCATCGAAAAGCAGATCGAGTGCTTTCGCGAGACGCGGAAGCGGGGAATCATCCCAGGCGCCGAACTGGCCCGGTTCTGGTGCGTCTCCGAGTGCGATTTCTTCTTCTTTACCGACTGGTCCCGAGACCGGCTTGCGGTGGGAGAACCCATCCCCTGGTTCCAGCTCGTCTTTCACGAATGCTACGCGGCCTGCTTCTCGGGCGGGGGATACGGGCGTTACGACTGGCCGGAAGACAAGAACCCCCGCCTGTACGAACTCCTCTTTACCGCTGCCCCGTCTTACAACTGGATCCTGCCCTACGGGGACGAATTTCCGGGAACCGGATTGGAGGACGGCGTTCCGATCCAGGATTGGGGGACCACCCCCATGCGGCGGCGCATCCAGTGGCTGCGGCGCTGGAGCGCCTATTTCCGGAAAACCGCCCACGCCGAAATGACCGCTCACCAGTTTCTCAACCCCGAGCGCAGCCTGCAGCGCCTGCAGTTCGACAACGAAGTCACGGCCGAGTTCGATTTCTCCAAAGGGCTCTGCCGAATTCAGGGCGTGGAAGGCTTCAGCGGGGATTGGGAAAAGCCCCATGAGGGCAGGCTATAGCCGGCTGTCCTCCACCTGCAGGGCCATGCCGTCGGCGCCGGTGTCGGCCGCGCCGCTCAGCGCTCCGCTTTCCGAGTCAATCCCAATGGCGTGAACCAAGGCGAACCCGCCGTGGCTGACAGGCATTCGCTGGATGGGGTGCTTCTTGCGGACCTCCGCGCAGACTCCTTCCGGAATGCGAGCCTGGCAGGTGATGGCGTCCACCTGGCAATCGAAGCGGGGCGCCAGAACCGCCTCGGTGACGGACATGCCGAAATCGACGTGATTGAGAATCACCGAGAGCACGGCGGTGATGATCCGGGTGGCGCCGGGAGCTCCCACCACCAGGATCGGATTCCCGTCGCGGGAGACGATGGTCGGCGTCATTCCGGTGGTACGTCCCTTGCCGGCCAGAATGCTGTTGGGGTGGCCGGCGTAGGGGTGGAAATTGATCATGGAGTTGTTGTACATGAAGCCCAGTCCGGGAGTAATCACCCCGGATGAGGTGCCCAGGGAATGAGTCAGAGAAACCCGATTTCCCCAGCGGTCGACCACACTGATGTGGGTGGTGTCGGTGGAGCCCGTCTGGACCCGAAACGGCTCGATTTCCTTTCCTGAATCGATGACTTCCCGCCACTGCCGGGCCCGTTCCTTGGAAACCAGCCACTGCTGGGGAACCTTCGCGAAATGGGGATCCCCCAGGTAGCGGTTTCGATCGGCGAAAGCGGCCTTCATGGCCATCGAAACCAGGTGGATGTAGGCTGGGGAATTGTGGTCCAGGCGGGCCAGATCGTAACCTTCCAGGATGTTCAGGATGGCTGCCAGGGTGGCGCCGCCGTGGGGAGCCGGCGCCGTATGAATGAGGAGGTCGCGGTAGGTCACGACCACCGGAGGCTCATCCCGTACCTGGTATCCGGACAGGTCCTGAGGGGTGATCCAGCTCTGGTGAGCCTCCAGATCGGAGGTCATGGCACGGGCCATCTCACCCAGGTAGAAATCCTGGGGCCCCTCTCGCGCAAGCCGCTCCAGGGTGCGCCCGTAGTCGGGGTTGCGAAGGCGGTCTCCCGCCTCGTAGGTGCTGCCGTCAGCCTTAAGGTAAATCCTGCTGGCCTCGGGTGTGACTGCCAGCTTCTCCTGCAGCGAGGTGGTTTCGTAGTAGTGGGGCTTTTCCCTCCAGCGGGTGGCCATGGAGGCGCTGACCTGCCAGCCCTCTTCTGCCAGCTCGATGGCGGGCTGCACTAATTCGGGCCAGGGGCGGCTGCACCAGCGGCTGTGGATCGTCTCCAGGCCGCGGATGGTCCCAGGGGTGCAGATCGAGAGATAGCCGTCTTCATTGACTTGGTCCCGGAGCTGGAATCCCCAACCGCCCGGATTGGGGCCGATCACCTGCGATTCCCACATCTCTGGTCTGACCCTGGAACCCGCCAGGGCGGGAGCATCCAGGATGGGAAGGGGCTCGGCCGTCCGCCCCAGCCAACAGTTGAGCAACAGGTAGCCGCCCACTCCACAGGAATGGGGATCGACCAGGAACTGGATCCAGGCGCAGGCCAGGGCGGCATCGAAGGCGTTGCCTCCCGCGGCCAGCACTTTGGCGCCCTGCTCAACCGCTTCCGGTTGAGGGGCCACGATCATTCCAGGCATAACATTCCCCGCTGGGGCTACGGTAGCGACCGCCCCAAGTATGCAGAGGTTTCCAGGTCATGGGAACTCTTTTTCGGGCAGCCCGCCACAGTTTGGCGGCTCGGCGGGCTTCCCACCGCATCAGCCTTCGCCATTCGGCTCGGCTTCTGCGACTCCCCCCTGGAGGGAGTCGGTGAGACAAGGGCTCCGCCCGCGGTCGAACCGGTGGGGGGTAACATGGCGTTCCCTACCTTTTTTTGGAGGCATTGCGTTTCGGGGACGGGTGCTTTCTATTCGCCGCATTCGCGGCTGGGTTGGCGCGGACCCATACGACCCCGGGTTGACACCCGGGGCTACGCTGAGCCGCAGCTACGCAGCTCTATAAGGATGGCCCGTAGATGGCGTCTCGCCTGGTAACCCACGTCAACCGCAGCATTCGCAGCTCTCCCCAAACCCACAACACTGCCGGGGGAAACGTGCTTGTCTATTGGAATAATTCCTCGGGCGGCAGTCCGGAGATTCCAGTCGAGCCGGAGGGGGACTATGGCGGCGTTCCGGGAGTGAGTTTCTGCCACCATGGGCTTTTCCCCAACTTCTCTGTTTTCCGAGTCTCTGCAACCAACCGGCGGCAGGTCCCAAACCCTCCCGCCTTTCCCGATACGGGCTTAACGCGTAAACTCTTCTCTGGAAGCCCGATTCCCGGTGAGAATGGCTTGGCTGGGGCTTGAGCTTCGACCATGCCAGGCACTTCTTGGCAGGAAGCCGGCATCCAACGGACCATGGACAGAGACTTGCGGACCTGTGATGGAGGCAACTGATGAGCTATCGAGACATCCTTCAAAAGATTCGGCTCGCCTTTCCCCAGCCGGTCTCAGACCCGATCCACGATTCCTATTTCGTTCACTCCATCATGCGTGCGCTGGATCAGGTCGATGGACTCAAGACGCAGTTGCCGATTCTCGGTTCCGTCGTCTCCGGTGATTTCGAGCAGGCGAGAAAAGCCACCATGCCCGATCGGATGTCCTCGGTCGAGCACGTGACCTCCGACCTCGTCGGCTATCTTCGGGGCATGACGATCTTCGGCCATCCTCACACCCAACAGAATGTCATTCCCCCCCCCACCATTTCCAGCCTGATCGGCGTGCTGCTGGCTTCCCTGCACAACCCCAATCTCGCCTGGGACGAATACAGCCGTCTGGTGGCTTTGGCTGAGGCCGAGGCGGTCGGCATGACGGCACAGTTGGTCGAGTACGATCCGGAACAGTCGGGTGGCGTTTTTACCTTCGGCGGAACCGGCACCACTCTCTACGGGGTAAAGATCGGTTTGGAAAAGGCCTGTCCACAGGCCATGGGGAAGGGCACACCCGAAGGCACGGTTGTGTTCGTTTCGGATGCCGGACATTACTGTGCCCATAACGTCGTCGGTTGGCTGGGCCTGGGCACCGAAAACCTGGTCACGATTCCGACAACGGATGACAACGAGATGGACCTGGATCGCTTCGAGCAGGAGGCCAGGGCGGCATTGGCGAGCGGGAAGAAGATCGCCGCCATTATTGCGACCCTGGGAACCACTGATGCTTTCGGCTTGGATGACTTGCAGGGAATCGTGAGCCTGCGGGATGCCTGGGTGGAGGAATTCAAACTGGACTACCGTCCCCACGTTCACGCCGATGCCGTCATCGGCTGGGCCTGGTCGGTTTTCAACGACTACGACTTCGGGAGCAATCCGCTGGGTTTTCGTCCGCGAACCCTCCGGGCTCTGGCGGGAGCCTGTCGCCGCATCCGCCATCTGTCACTGGCCGATTCCGTTGGCGTGGATTTCCACAAAACCGGCTTTGCACCCTACGTTTCCAGCCTGGTTCTCTTCCGGGAGCGGGAAGACCTGGGCCTGGTGGCGCGGTCCCCGGAGCAGATGCCCTACCTCTATCATTTCGGAGATCATCGCCCCGGCACCTTCACGCTGGAGACGACCCGGGCCGGGACGGGCCCCCTGGCGGCGCTCGGAAACTACCGATTGTTCGGGAAACAGGGATTGCAGGTCATCCTTGGATACATCGTGGAGATGGCGCAACTCCTGCGGGAGCATCTGGAGGGTCACGAAGGAATAACCGTGTTGAACCGGGAGAATTTCGGGACGGTGACCCTGTTCAGGGCCTATCCTGCCGGTGTGGATACGTTCGCGATCAAGCGTCAGGAATTCAATGACCCCGCCTGTCGGGATGTCCTGATCTCCAATAACGAATATAATCGAGCCATTTTCCGGTATGTGCATTCCGAAGCCATGGCCGGGCGGGGCGCCGTTATTTCCTCCACCGATTGCTACCGGCGCACCACCTACCAGGAGCCCATCTTCGCCCTGAAGTCCTACATCCTGTCGCCCTTTGTCGATGAAGGCCATATCGAGGTCGTGGTCGCCAAGGTGCTGGAAGCCAGGGAGAAAATCTCCTGAGAGTGCCTGCCACTTTTTTCGACTTCCCCTTGCGTGGTAAAACGGAAGTTTGATCTCATTGCGTTCCGATGTGCGGGTCCCGCGCAACGGGGACGTTTCCGCAATGGTTGCCGAGTCTGCATGCCGGTGGAAGGAAGGACCGGGGCTTGCTCGAATTCAACACTGGCAGCGAAGTCCGCTGTCTTGGCTGGTAAGCCGACTCATGAGACTTCATCGGTTCATTTCCATACCGGGGCGTCAATTGGGAACGCTTCTGGGTCTACTGAGCCTGTGTGTGGTGCTCTGGATCCTTACTCCCTATTTCCTGACCCTCTCGAACCTTCTCAACATTGTGGAGCAGTCCTCCGTGATCGCCATCATGGCGGCCGGGATGACCTTTGTCATCATTACCGCCGGAATCGACCTCTCGGTGGGTTCGGTTCTGGCCCTGTCCGGCGTGGTGATGGCCACGCTGTTGCAGGCCGGTGTTCCGCTCCCACTGGCCCTGGCGGCCAGCCTGGTCACCGGATTTCTCTGCGGCCTGCTCAACGGTGTCCTGATTACCCGGGGGCGACTCCCGCCCTTCATTTCGACCCTGGGAATGATGAGCGTCGCCCGGGGCGCCGCCCTGCTCGTGACCCAGGGAAGGCCGGTATCAGGATTCTCGGAATCCTTTCGATTCCTGGCTTCGGGCGAGATCCTCTACGTTCCGATTCCCATCCTCATCATGCTCCTGGTCTTTCTTGCGGCGGCAGTCCTGCTGGGGAAGACCGGCTTTGGCCGACATGTATACGCCATTGGTGGCAACGAGGAGGCGGCCCTTCTGTCCGGTGTCGACGTCAGAAAACTCAAGACCCTGGTCTACGGAATTTGCGGGATGCTGAGCGGGTTGGCTGCCGTCATCCTGACGGCTCGTCTCAACTCGGCCCAACCCATTGCCGGCATCATGTACGAGCTGGATGCCATCGCCGCCACCGTGATCGGAGGAACCAGCCTGATGGGCGGCGAAGGCACCGTTTTCGGGACACTGGTGGGAGCCCTGATCATGGGGGTCCTGCGAAACGGGCTGAACCTTCTGGATGTTTCTTCCTTCGTGCAGCAGATCGTCATCGGTTCGGTGATCATTCTGGCTGTGTTGGTGGACATGTTTCTCAAGAATCGCAGAGCCTGACCAGGACAATTTCTTCGTGGGGCTGCGAACGGCTGACGGTCCTGATCGGGGCAGAAAAGGGAAAACAATGAACTCAAGCAAGCGTCCTGATCGTCGTTCAATCCTGATGCTTCTCACCACGGTCTGCATCGGCCTGACCTGGCTGCAATGCGGGAGGGGAACCGGACCCTCTGCCCACGATCCCGTCATCGCCCTGGTGATGAAGACGCTCAATCACCCCTACTTCCTCGATATGCAGCGGGGCGCCAAGGAGGCTGCCCGCAATTTGAACATCCGACTGGTGATACAGGCCGCCGAGCGGGAGATAGACGTCGAAAAGCAGATGCAGATCGTGGAGAACATGATCCAGAGGAGGGTTTCGGCCCTCTGCATCGCTCCCAGCGGCTCCCGGGAAATCGTGCCCGTCATCGTGAAGGCCAATCGAGCCGGGATCCCGGTACTGATCGTGGATACCCGTGTCGACCGGGAGGCGCTGAACCAAGCCGGAGGTGAGATCGCCGGATTCGTGGGGTCTGACAACCTGCGGGGAGGCCGGGTGGCGGGTGAATACCTGGTGGAGCATCTGAACGGACAGGGGAGGGTTGCCATATTGGAGGGAATCCCCGGACATGAAACCGGGGACTCTCGACTCCGGGGCTTCCACCAGGTCATTCGGAATCATCCGGGCATTCAGGTGCTGTCGTCTCAGACTGCCAACTGGGAGCGAGCCCTGGGATATACCGTGTTTCAGAACATGCTCCAGGCTCAGCCCGACATCGAGGCTCTTTTCTCCTGCAGCGACATGATGGCCCTGGGCGCCATCGAGGCCATCGCCGAGGCCGGGCGGGAAGGGTCCATCGTGGTCGTGGGTTTCGACGCGGCCAGCGAAGCCAGGGAAGCGGTCCGGCAGGGCAGGTTGCTGGCCAGTGTGGCCCAATTCCCCTACGATATGGGCAAACGGGTGGTCGAAAACGCGGTCGAAGTTCTCAAGGGCAACCCGATCGAGAAGGATGTGGAGGTGCCGATTCAACTGATTACCAAGGAGGTCCTGGACGCAGAAGCGCCTCCCAACGCCCCAGCCACCGGCCCTAAGAAAAATGGGGAAAGTCCAGGATAATTACCACCTTGATCGAACGGAAGTTGATGTGCCAAACTACCATCATGACGATTGAGATTGGTGGTTTTATCGGCCTCGCCGCCCTGTTGGTTGGCTTGTTTGCTTGGTTGCGCCAGGACATCTCCAAGTTGAGTGAACGGATTACCGCTGTAGAGCGTAGTCAAGCTGAAATTCGCGAGCGCATGGCCAAGCTTGAAGGACTGCTGGAAGGGTTGCGAGAGGCGATTACCCGCCGAACCGTCGCTTGAGGAGTAGAGTCTGGTGGGTTGTTGAATTGCCGGAAAAACGGTAATCGGTTTGCAGTAAGATTACTTCCTGTACGTTCATCGCCCCCCTCCACGGCGGGCTCGAATAAGGTGCCACCCCTCCCCCCCTTCTGGCTGGGCAAGACGCCTTTACTAATGCCGCCATCCCCCGAGTGAATATTTCACGTGCCATAAACACCGGACACGTCACATACTAACGACGTCGCTGACCTCCTGCTGACACCCTTTTCCCTGGACAGCGCCCAGGTTATTCACTACCATGCGGCCTGCTTCGCAAAACGAATTCATCAGGTCTCGGGCTCCGTGCGATCCGGATCCGCAAACCCCGCCAGGTTCGGAAGAAAGCAACGGTAGTGGACTCCCGGAGGTGCCGCGGAAAAACCCGGGGCCTGGCCAGTTCAAGGTCGTTTCCGGACCGGCAGTTCACTTCCCCAATCTCCCGCCTGTGGTTTCGATTCTCCCGATTCGAGTGGATTGCGAGACCCCGCTTGATTCAAGAACGAGGGTTCCCTGCCTGCCGGTTCCGAGGGCGAAGGACCCCCGCGACCTGCCGTGCGGCGGGCGGGGGCGAAGTGTGAATGCGAAGGATTTTGGGACAGGCTCATGAGTTATCAGGTTCTGGCCCGCAAGTGGCGGCCGCAAACGTTTGCTTCGATTGTGGGGCAGGGAGCCACGGCGGAGACCCTCAAGAACGCCATCTCCCAGAATCGCATCGCCCATGCCTATCTGTTTGCCGGGGCGCGGGGAGTGGGCAAGACCACCACGGCCCGGATCCTGGCCAAGGCGTTGAACTGCCAGCAGGGCCCGACCGTCAATCCCTGCAACGACTGCGCTTCCTGTCGGGAGGTGACTTCAGGCCAATCCATCGATGTTCTCGAGATAGATGCGGCCTCCAACCGCGGCATTGACGAAATTCGTGAACTGCGGGAAAGCGTCAGATACCGGGCGGCACGAGATCGCTACAAGGTTTTCATCATCGATGAAGTTCATATGCTCACTACCGAGGCATTCAACGCGCTGCTAAAAACCCTGGAAGAACCTCCTGCGCACGTGGTCTTCATCCTGGCCACGACCGAGCTGCACAAGGTGCCCGGAACCATCCTTTCCCGTTGCCAGCACTTCAACTTCCGCGCCATCAGCTACCGAGAAATTTTTGAGCGCTTGGAGTTGATCGCCCGTGAAGAGCGGGTCCGGATCGGTGAGCGGGCCCTGAGCGCCATTGCCCGGGCTTCCGAGGGGAGCCTTCGCGACGGGGAGTCGCTGCTGGACCAGGCGATTTCCCTTTGCGGCGAGGAGGTGGGGGAAGAGCAGGTGCGGGACTTGTTGGGCGTTGTCCCCCAGCAGTTGCTGGAGGATGTTGCCGCCGCCGTCATCGCCCGCGACACCAAGCAGGTGCTGGCGCTGGTGGATCAGGTCCTGACCAGCGGCAGGAACCCCCAGCAGTTGGTTCGCGAGTTGATGGGCCATTTCCGCAACCTGCTGATGGTCAAGGTCGCGGGCAAGGACTCTCAACTGGTGGCTGCCCCGGCGGAGGACCTGGCACGCTTGCAGACCCTCAGCGCCCAACTCTCGGAGGAGGATGTCACCCGGTTTTTCCAAATTCTGGTGGCAACCGAGGGAGAGTTGCGTGGTTCGGCTCACCCCCGGTTGCATCTGGAATTGGGCCTGGTCCGCATGGTTCAGGCCAAGCGCCTGGCAGCGCTGGAGGAATTGCTGGCGGCTTTCTCCGGAGATGCCCCTCCAGGAAACCCCGAACCGCCGGCCACGCCCGGCCCTCCACGGTCCGCCCCTTCGCCTCCCCCTGCCATCTTCCAGGATTCCGGCCCGCCTACTCCGGCCGTGGCGGGTACACTCCTGGATCGCATCCGTGAGGCGGCATTCAGCGATTCCCCGATGGTGGCATCCCTGCTGGGGAAGGCTTCGGACGCGACTGTCGCGGGAGACGAGATCAGAGTCCGGTTTGCAGCCGGTCAGCGCGGTTCGCGCGAGTTGCTGCAGGACGGCGAGAAGCGGGAGGTGATAGCGAGGGCGAGCGCCAAACTCGAAGGACGCCGTTTGAAGGTGAGTCTGCTGGTGGAAGAGGACGGGCCGTCCTCGGGAACTCCACTCCCGGCTGAAGTTCCACCGAGGACTGAGGTCATGCCGCCTTCGGAAGATGAGATTGAAAGGCGGGAGTCGAAGCGGATTCTCGAGGACAAGCGAGTGCAGAGCTTTCTGGAAGTGTTTCAGGTTCAGGAGAAACCGGAGGTTCGGAAGCTGAAGTAGAGTCGGTCCGATGTTGGCATGGAGGCCCTGATGAAGAACATTCAGCAGATCATGAAACAGGCGCAGCAGATGCAGGAGCAGCTGCAGAAGCAGATGGCGGAGTTGTCGGTCGAGGGTACGGCCGGTGGAGGAATGGTGTTGGTCAGGATGAACGGACTCAAGCAGGTGTCCGAAGTGAAGATAGACCCCGATGCCGCAGGCTCCGGAGACCTGGAGATGTTGCAGGATCTGGTGGTTGCCGCCTTCAACGAGGCGGCGCGCAAAGTGGATGAAGCCATGGCAGGTCAGATTGGAGGCCTCACCGGGGGATTGCGGATTCCGGGAATGATGTAGTCCAGCCGATTCTTCCCGGTCTTTTCCGTTCCGGAAACCTCCGTTGCCCGGCCACCCAGTCGCCGTCCGGTCAAAATGCGTGACTACGCCCGCCCCGTCGAGGAATTGATCGCCGAGCTCAAGAAGCTGCCGGGCATCGGTTCCAAGTCGGCCCAGCGCCTTGCCTTTCACATCGTGCGCGCGTCCTCGAGCGAGGCCCGCGGGCTGGCCGAGTCCATTCTTAACGTCATCGATTCGATCGGCTACTGTTCGGTCTGCTACAACATCACCGACGTCGATCCCTGCTTCTACTGCACCGATCCTCTTCGCGACCGCGGCCTGATTTGCGTGTTGGAGGAGCCCCACAACGTCATTGCCGTCGAGAAGACCCGCGAGTACCGGGGACTCTACCATGTGCTGCTGGGGGTGCTGTCTCCCCTCAACGGCATTGGTCCCGACCAGCTCAAGATCAAGGCGCTGCTGGAACGCCTGAAAGACGGGCAGGTCGAGGAAGTGATCGTGGCTACCAACCCCAGCGTGGAGGGCGAGGCTACGGCTCTCTATCTGTCCAAGCTGATCAAGCCGCTGCAGGTGCGGGTGACTCGTATCGCCATGGGAGTGCCGGTGGGCGGAGACCTGGAATACGCCGACGAAATTACCATGGCGAGAGCTCTGGAAGGCAGGCGGGATCTGTGAGATGAGGGTGCCGTCGCCGGCGGACCTCCGCCGGGATGAGGTTTCTATGGACATAGATGGCAAGGTGGTATTCATCACCGGGACTCGGAGAATCGGCCGCCTCGTCGGCGTCGCTTTGGGGCAAAGAGGGGCCAGGGTCGCCCTGGGGTATCACCGGTCCCGGGACTCGGCCGAGCAGGCGGCCCGGGAGCTTCGGGCCGCCGGCCGGGAAGCCATGCCGGTTCAGGCCGACTTGAGCCGTGAAGAAGAGATCAGCGATGCGGTGAAGCGTATAGCGGTAATGTGGGGCGGGGTTGACGTCCTGGTGAACCTGGCATCGGTATACGCCTCCAAGCCGTTCGAGGAGACGACCGGGAGCGACTGGGACCTCAACATGAACGTCAACCTGCGCAGCGCCTTCCTGTGCGCCCGGGCCGTCATACCGGGAATGAAAGCCAGGGGGGGCGGGAGGATCATCAATTGCGCCGATTGGACGGCTGCCAGCGGCCGTCCCCGATACAAGGGATATCTGCCCTATTATGTCTCCAAGGTGGGCGTAGTGGGCCTCACCGAGGCGCTGGCCCTGGAACTGGCTCCCTACAACATCCTGGTCAATGCCATTGCGCCGGGTCCCATGGTGCCGCCGCCCGATCTTGCTCCGGAGGACGTGGAAAAGGTGCGAGAGGTGACGCCCCTGGGCCGCTGGGGGGGCGGGGAACAGATCGCCCTGGCGGCGATGAGCCTGATCGAGAGCGATTTCATCACGGGCGAATGCATCCGGGTCGATGGAGGCCGCCATATTTTTTAAGGGTGGGTTCACCCCTTTGGCGGAAGACGCCCGGCGCAGGGTAGAGACGTCATCTGGAGGGAGTCGGGGCCGAAGGATCTCACGTATCGTATTGCCGAGAGTTTCGTGGCAGTTGACCCGGACACCCGGGCGAAGAGCATGAGCGACAGACTATTGTGGGGGATGATGGTGCTGGCGGCCGGAATTGCCGGCGGCAGTATCTGGGCTCAGGAGGGAGCGCCTCCTGCCGGTCCCATCGAGGGGGTGTCCCAGGCCTCAGGCCGGTCAAGTGGCGCTTTCCAGTCCGAAGTGGATGGCGGGTCCGGCTCCCTACCCTTTGAGGTGGGAGAACGCCTGGCCTATCGCGTATCCTGGGCGGAGACCCTGGAGGCCGGCAGGGCTGAGTTGCGGGTGGCCTCCAGGGGCTCCGAAGGCTCGGGGGGCTATCGGTTGGTGCTGGATGCCGAAAGCACCCCTGCGATGACCTCTGTCTATCGCCTGCAGTTTCAGTGTTCTTCCCTTTTCGACCCCCATCAGGGGCTCAGCCGGGAGTACCGAAGATCCTTCAAGGAGAACGGCAGGACTGTGCGGGATAGAGTTGTCTTCAACCCCGCGGGCGGAACGGCCAGGTATGTCGACTCCAACAAGCAGGTCAACAAGCTCACGATCCAATTGGGCGCCCAGGATCCGGTCTCGGCCATCTACCTGCTGCGCACGTTGGGCCTGAAGCCGGGGTTGCGGATCCTGTTCCCTATCGTGGAAGGTGGAGAGACCTTCGAAGCCGATGTCAGGGTCGCTGGGAGTGAGCTGATTTCGACTGCACTGGGAAGTTTTGCGGCCCACAGGGTGGAAGCGGCTCTGCGGCGTGGGGGAAGCGTGCTGCGGGACAAGAAGATGACCCTCTGGTTCACCAATGACCCTCGACGAATACCGGTTCTGGCTTCGGTATCCCTTCCCTTCGGCTCGTTGCTGGTGGAATTGACCTCCGCTGACTGACGGGCCCCGGCCCTGCCGTGCGGATCATGTGGGAGTGAAACAACGGAAGTTCATAATCTATCCGGAGCAGAAACCATGTGCCGCCAAATCGGTCTGCTGCATTATTGAACATCGATGCACAGGATAGACAGGATTAAGCGGGTGAGAGGCTGCGCACAGGAAGCGAACCCAATCGTTGATCGGGTGCGCACGTGAAGTAATCCAAGAGCTTGGGAGACGGTTTTGGGGAATCGTTGTTCAAGAAAAGGTGGTGGTCGAACTCAAGGGGGTGAACACTCTCGTCCCGGAGCACTCAGACCAGACCATCAGCCAATAATCCTGTGCATCTTGTGCATCGATGTGAATCAAGAACCTGCCCATGCTTGACTTTGAACCGGTTTCCAGCCACCAGGCGCGGGCGTTTGTTTCAGGCATGCTGGGACACCGGCCTCACCGGGAGCCCGCTCTTCGTTCAGAGGCGTAATGAAGCTGATCGTTCAGATTCCCTGTTTCAACGAGGCGCACACCCTTCCCGAGGTGCTGAGCCGGCTCCCGAGAGCCTTGGACGGCCTGGATGCGATAGAGACCCTGGTGGTGGATGACGGGTCCACCGACGGCACCGCCGAAGCGGCTCGCAGGCTCGGCGTGACTCATCTGGTCGAGCTGGGACGGAACCGGGGGTTGGGCATCGCCTTTCGCACGGGCCTGGATGCCTGCCTGAGGCTTGGGGCAGACATTGTCGTCAATACCGACGGCGACAATCAGTATGCCGGCGAGGACGTGGAAGCCCTTATCGAACCGATCCTTCAGGATCGGGCCGACCTGGTGGTGGGCTCCCGGGACATTGAAGCCATTGCCTACTTTTCACCCGCCAAGAAATGGCTGCAGCGGCTGGGGAGCTGGCTGGTTCGCACGGTGGCCGGCTGTCCGGTGGAAGACACCACCAGCGGCTTCCGCGCCTACAATCGGGAAGCCGCCTTGCGGACCATTGTCCATACGCGGTTTTCCTACACCCTGGAAACGGTAATTCAGGCGGGCGCCGGTCCCCTCCGGGTGACCAGCGTGCCCATCCGGGTCAATCCAAAGCTGCGGGAGTCGCGACTGGCCAGATCCACCTGGTACTACCTCAAGAAGTCGGCAGTGACCATCCTTCGCATCTACACCATGTACAATCCGCTTCGCGTTTTTCTCCTCCTGGGAGGGGTCGGCTGCCTTTTGGGGTTCCTGTTGGGTCTGCGCTACCTCTATTTCTTTTTTCTGGAGTCTGCCGGAGGCCATGTGCAGTCGCTGATTCTGGCGGCCATCCTGATGATCGTGGGCTTTCAGGTCATTGTGGTTGGACTGGCGGCGGACCTGATCGCAGCCAATCGAAGGCTGAGCGAGGAGACTCTTTACCGGGTTCGCAAGCTGGAACTGAGCGAAAAAGGCGACGTGAACCATTCCAAAGCGGACTCGATGGAGGCCTCGGCACTCGAGATCCGCCAATAGTTGGTGTCCTGTCCCAGCAATAGGGTCACCATCTCCGATGGAGGTTCCAGCGGGAAACAGTCGGGAGGAGAGGCCCGTTGCGTTTCAGCCAACAGGCACTGTTGTGCACTCCCCCCGGAACCTCCATCGGCCCTCCGGGTTCGGGCGGAACGGCGCCGTCTTCGTCGTTGCTCCTGAAATCCGGCGCCTTTGCGCTCCGAAAGATGGCAACGCTATTTCCGAGACAGAACACCAGGCTTTCGGTGGTCGGTCCCACCCATCCCTTTCGGGGCGGCATCGCGCACTACACATCGCTGCTGGTCCGGGCGCTGCGGCGGCGATGCCGGGTCCAGTTTCTCTCCTACTCCCGCCAGTACCCCGCCTGGCTGTACCCCGGGGCCACTGACCGGGACCCCAGCTTGAAACCGGTCACCCTCGAGAAACCCGACGCAACCTTTGATGCCCTCAGCCCCCGGGCCTGGTGGCGCCTTCCCGGAAGGATTGCCCTCCACCACTCCGAGTTGGTCGTTCTCCCCTGGACGGCGGCCTATTGGGTCCCTTTTTACCACGTCTTCCTGAAGGCGCTGGCTAGGAACTCCGGCCCACCGGCCCTCTTCATTTGTCACAACGTGATCGAGCATGAGACATCCGGGCTGAAGAACTGGCTCTCCAGCAGGGTCCTGCGACGGGGAGATTACTTTCTCACCCATTCCGATTGGGACCGGGCCAACCTGCTGAAATGGATTGGGAGGGATCGGGCCCATCGAGTCACGGTGTCTCCGCACCCCATATATGACCACTTCAATGCAGCCGAGATCGACCCGGCCACTGCTCGAGCCCGACTCGGCGTGCACTGCGAAAGAGTCCTGCTGTTCTTCGGCTTTATCCGGGAATACAAGGGCCTCCGATACCTGCTGCAGAGCCTCCCGTTGATCCTGGACCGATTCCGGGTCCACCTGCTGGTGGCCGGAGAGAGTTGGGAAGATCTCCGGCCCTATCGGCAATTGATGGAGAAGCTGGACCTGGAAGAAAGGGTGACGTTGCATGCCCGCTATATTCCCGACGAAATGGTCGCCACTTACTTTGCAGCTGCCGACCTGGTCGTGGTTCCCTATACCAGCGCCACGCAGAGCGGTATCGTGCAGTTGGCCCATGGATTCAGGAAACCGGTAGTGGTGGGAAGGGTCGGCGGCATTCCCGAAGCGGTGGAGCAGGGACGCACCGGCTACCTGGTTCCGCCGCGCAATCCGGAGGCCATTGCGGAGGCTGTCATCCACTTCTTTTCAAGCGCTGGCAGCTCCACTATGGCCGGAAACATTGAAGCCAGGCTGCGGGAACATTCCTGGGAGCGCCTGGCGGAAGCGGTGGAGGCGGTTGGGAAATCGGCCGCGCCTGCCAGGGAACAAGCATGAGCCCTTCCCGCACTTTCCTGGGGCGTTTCCCCCCCTGGGTGGAAGACTACCTGGCCTCTCGAGAGGCCAAGGCCCAAAAGATTCTGCGGGTGTTGCAGCAACAGATCGCTCTCGACCGGAAACTCTCGCTATTGGACGTAGGCTGTAGTCAGGGTCAAATCACTCAGACGCTGGCCGAGCACTTCGGTCTGGTGGTAGGCGTCGACTACGCGGAGGAAGACGGTCGCCGGAAGGGGTTTCACTTCATTCGGGCGGACGGCTGTCGCCTTCCCCTGCGTTCAGACACTTTCGACGTCCTGCTGCTGAACCACGTGGTGGAGCACGTTCGCGTGCCGCAGCAACTGATTGACGAGGCCTGGCGGGTGCTTCGTCCGGGGGGGCTGTGCTATCTTGCCACCCCCAATCGGTACGGCTTGATGGAGCAGCACTATCGCTTGCCCCTCTTGTCCTGGTTTCCGAGGTGGCTGGCCGACCGCTATGTCCGCTGGACCGGACGGGGCCAGGCCTATCTCGACTATCCTCTCAGCTACCGGCAGCTGAACCGGCTGGCCCGCCGGTTTCGGGTCCGGAACCAGACCGCCGCGGTCCTGGCCGATGCGGAATTCTTCTTCCGGGACGATCCCGGTTTGAGCGGGCCGGCACGCTGGTTGCGGTGGTTTCCCCGCTGGTCCTTCGTCTTGCTGATGCCCTGGCTTCCCGTCTATATCCTGACCCTGAGGAAGGACGAAAACAGCCTGGAGGGTCGGACCGGAGACCAGTCTTGAGCACAGAGTTCAACCCCACCCTGGCCTATCTCTACCGCCGCTGGCTGATGCGCCGACTCCTGCAGCCGGTGGAATCGGGGCGTTTCCTGGAGATTGGGGTCGGCAGCGGGAACATTTATGAAGATCTGGTGGGTTGGGGGTGCCGTGGGCTCTGTCTGGATCTTAATCCGGCACTGATTCAAGAGCACCGGAGGCGATCCAGCCATCCGGCCGGCGTGGTGGAGTTTCGCACCCAGGATTTTTCTGAGGTGGAAGGACCCTTCGACCTGGTGCTGGCCTTCGAGGTTCTGGAGCACTACCTGGATGACCGGCAATGCCTGGAACGCTGGAGGGATCTGCTGTCCGCCGAAGGCATCCTGTTGTTTTCCGTGCCGGCTCACCAGCGTCGCTGGACCTCCAACGACACTCGAGCCGGCCACGCCCGAAGATACGAGAAAGCGGAGTTGATCCGAAAGCTCGGCCGGTCCGGCTTGGCGGCGGAGGCATTTTGCTGTTATGGGTTCCCGGTGCTGAACTGGACCTACCCGCTCTCCTCGCTCTTGTTCCCGGAGCGTGGTGAGACCACCGGCGCGAGCGGGTGCGTCGGAGCCCTTGCCCCGGCTGCCGGCGGTTCCATGAGGGATTTTGGGCGGACCTCCGTGAGTGGGGGCCGGCGTTTTGCCCGGCTGGCGAAGTGGTTGCTCAAGGAGCGGTTGTGGCGACCCTTCCTGCTGATGCAACGTCCCTTTCTGAGGAGGGACATGGGGACCGGATACATGGTGAAATGCCGGAAGACGGGCAGCGCGGAGCTTCTTGAGCCCGAAGTCTCCGGAGGTCCGTAGGCGGCGGAGCCGGCCAGGGAGCGGTATATAATGAGGGCTGGGTCAGCACGGAAAGGGTAACGCTCGATGCGGAGCATGGGTCTGGACGTGGGAGAGGTCCGGATAGGGATCGCGCTCAGTGACCAGACCGGTCTGATCGCACAGGGTCACGCCACCCTGGAGCGGTCCGGTTGGGACCGCGACCTCGCCTACTTGGCAGAGATGGCCGAGGCGCACGGGGTGGAGCGGTTCGTGGTCGGCAATCCGCTGAATCTGGACGGCTCGGCGGGAAGGCAGGCGGAACGTAGCCGGGATTTTGCCGACCGGCTGAAAGAGGCCACCGGACTGCCGGTGGTCTTGTGGGACGAGCGTTTCACCTCGCTCTCGGCGGAGAAGACCCTGATTGAAGCCGGTGTGAGACGGAAGAAACGCCGCGGGGCCATCGACCGGATGGCGGCCGCGATCATGCTTCAGAGCTACCTCGACTCCCGGAACCGGCAGTTCTGAATGATGAATGATGACCAGAGCTGCGGGGATTCTCGGAATCGGCAGTTCGGACTCAACCGGCCGGATCTATGACAACAGGCAGACGACTTGTGATTCTGATGTGCCTGGCAGGATTGGGGCTGCTGCTTGTGGGAGCGGGAGCCGGCGCCCTTGTCACTGCCTGGTACCATCCGCTCAAGAACTACTCGGAGCCGGAGAAGCTGCTGTGGATCGCTCCCGGCACCCCGTCGCCGGACATCGCCCGGCAACTGGAAACGGAAGGCATCATCAGCCATCGCCACCTTTTCCTGGCCTACGTCAAGACCTTGAAGTGGTCGAAGCCTCTCCAGGCGGGAGAATATCTGTTCCGGGAACCACTGACCATTCCACAGGTTGCCGAGCGCTTGAACCGGGGGTTGATCCACTATCGCGAGCTCACCATCCCGGAAGGTTCTTCTCTGTTTGAAATTCCGGATTTGTTCAGAGGGGGCGGCCCGGCTCTGCCCGAGGACTTCGACCGAATGCTTGAAGAGGTTGAGCTGATTCCCGATTTGGCTCCCAAGGCCGGCAATCTGGAGGGATTCCTGTTTCCGGACACCTATCGCTGGAACCGGCAGACGACGGCCCGGGATCTGATCCGTCAGATGGTTCAACGATTTCGCCAGGTGGCCGAGACTTACATTCTGCCCGAAATGGAAGCCAGTGGGTTGACCCTGCAACAAGTGGTAACGCTGGCTTCGCTGATCGAGACCGAAACGGGTATGCCCTCGGAGCGGGCCTTGGTTTCTTCGGTCTTTCACAACCGGCTGAGCCGGGGAATCCCGCTTCAGTGCGATCCCACCGTGATCTATGCCGCCAAGCTGAACGGACGGTTTCGAGGCAAGATCTACCAGTCCGACCTGGATTTCAGTTCGCCCTACAACACCTACACCATTGCCGGATTGCCTCCCGGCCCCATAGCCAATCCGGGGCTGAAATCACTCCAGGCCGCGATTCGTCCGGCAAAAACCAACTACCTCTACTTTGTCAGCGACAACCGGGGGGGACATGTCTTTTCAGAGACTTTGGCGCAGCATCAGCGGGCCGTGGGCGCTTATAGGAGGGCCCTCCGTAGCCAGCAGCGGCTCGCCCGGACCCGACGCACGGGATCCTGATAGTAGCAACCCGATCCAGCGGGTCCACTTGGCTCAGGGCCGGACCCGGCCGCGTGCTCCCGACCCGGGGTTGACTGCAGCCGCGCCCTCCGGCGAAGCCCGGTCCGCAGCACGTCCTGCCTCCAGCCCATTGCCCTGCCTTTGCGGCGCACTTCTGCTGGGGACTCTTGGGTTTTCGGGGGCTGTGGGAGCCCAGGATCCATCAACGGAAACTGCCCCGTCGGAGCAGACCGAGCCGCCGGTCTTCGGGGTGGTGGAGACCTATCTCGACAACGGCCTGAAGGTCCTGCTCAAGGAAGATCATTCCTCTCCAGTGGTCTCGGTGGGACTCTGGCTACGGGTGGGTTCACATGATTCGGGGCTGGGAACGTCCGGTATCTCCCATTTCGTCGAACACCTGACCCTCAGCTCCGGAAACCCGTCGTCCGCAACTGACCGTCCCTGGATTGTCCGCCACGCTGCCGGCCTCTTGCAGGGTTACACCTCTCTGGACCAGACCGCCTACTTTGCTTCGGTGGTGAAGAGCGAACTGGACGACCTGCTCAAACTGGCAGCCGGGCGCCTGCGGCACCAACGCTTTGAGTCCGGTCGGATCGAGCTGGAACGGGGTCTGGTAATTGCCGAGCTGTTGCGGCGTGAGGATGATTCCCGCCTGGCATTGGACTGGGAGATGGCGACTACGGCCCTGAAGCGGCACCCCTACCGCTGGCCTGCCGGGGGATGGGTCCCGGACGTGGAGCAGATGGATGGCAGCCGGCTTTGGGACCACTACCGCCGTTTTTACACGCCCGCCAACGCCATTCTGGTACTGGTCGGTGATATTGATGTGGACCGGGCCATGCGAGCGGTCCGTCGCCGGTTCGGTGTCATTCCCCGGAGACCGGCCCCGACCCGGGTGCCGCTGTCGGAGCCGGTGCAGCGGGGAGAACGGCGGCTGCGCCTCACCGGACCGGGAAGTGTCCCCTACTTGCAGATGGTCTTTCGGGCTCCCGGCGTCCACCAGAGCGATCTGTACGGGCTGTGGGTCCTGGACGCCATGTTGTGTCGTGCCAAGGGCCGGAGCGTCAGTCTGGATTCCCTGCAGGAAAGCGCTGCCAGAACCTCGCGCCTGTACCGGGCCCTGGTCGATTCCGAGGTCGCTACCCATGTCCACTCCAGCCTCCATGCCACCCGTCACCCCTACCTCTACAAGTTGTTGGTGACGCTTCCGGACAGCTCCCATTTCGAACTGGCCGAGGAGATGCTGGACCATGAGTTGGAACGTCTCAGAAACGGGGAATTTTCGGATGACGACCTGGACCGGGCCCGGAGGCAGATCAAGACTAGATTTCTTCTGGACCGGAACTCCGTCGGCAAGCTGGCTCATCAACTGGGCACCTTCGAATCCATCGCCAGCTTCCAGGTTCTGCAGCGTATGGAAGAGAAGATCGACGGGGTTTCCAGGGCCGACTTGCAGCGGGTTGCACGGCCGATTTTTTCCAAGGAAGCTCGCACGGTAGGCTGGTATCTTCCTCGGCCCGAGACCCCGGTCATTGGGGTGGAAAAGCTCGCCGCCACCAGCGCCGATCCCATATCCGGGGGGCGTAGACCAAAAAGCGTCGCTCCGAACCTGAGCTCGGCCCGGCCCGTTTTGGGTCCGCCCGGCCACGGCGCCATGTTTCCGGTGGCGCAAGTGGCCGGACGTCTTGGCGGCGGAGCGACAGTGGAGGGTCCAACCGGGCTTTCCGCGGAACCGGGGCCCTTGTTACCGTCGAGCCGGTTGGGACAACCCCTTCCGGAATCCTGGAGCACCAAGCGCCAGGTGCTGGGCAATGGAATGGTGGTATGGGTCGCGAGTCACCCGGCCCGGGATAGCTTCAGCCTGCGCTTGACCTTTGGAGCCGGAGCCGCCAGAGACGGCGACGACAGGGCGGGGCTGGCTCATCTCAGCGGACAATTGCTGCTGGACGGCACCGACGAAGCTCCATCCCCGGCGGAATCCATCGAATCGTCGGGAGTCTCCCTCGGTATCGGGACAAACTACCTGGCGACGGCGGTTCACCTTCAAGGAAGGGGTGAGGATCTCCCCGGGGCACTGGCCTCCTCGGCTCGAATGGTCCGAAGCCCCGGTTTTTCGGAGAGCGACTTCCGCCGGGAGCAGGGTGTGATCCTCAACGAGCTGCGCCTGGAAGCCGACAGCGGGGCTCACCGGGCCGAGCAGGCCTTTCGACGAAGGATTCATCCCCATGGTCATCCGTTCGGGCGCAATCTCAAGGGCAGTCTGGAGACGGTCGAGGTGTTGCAGCCCTCTGACGTGGAGGACTTCCGGCAGAGGTTCTACCGGCCGAATCGGCTGATCCTGTCGGTGGCCAGCGACCGGGGGGTTGAAGAGGTGCTGTCCGCCATCGCGGACCATTTTGGAGACTGGCAGGCGTTGGAGGCTCCCGTGTCTCAACCGGTCGAGGCCGTGGCTCCGGGGCTGGGAACCGGTCGGCACCTCATTCGATTGCGGGGGAGTTCCTACGGCACCCTGGTCCACGGGCTGCCCGGGGTTTCTCGCCGGCACCCCGACTACTTTCCGATGCTGGTGCTCTCGCAAATTCTAGGGCAGGGAGCCCGACTGGGCAGTACCAGGGCTGTGTCCGAAGGACCGGCCTCCTTCCCCTTCAGCGCCGGGGGCGCCAGCCTGGAGGGTGGGGTGTTCATGGTCCAACTGGGCGTGAAACCGGGAGAACTGGAGAGCGTGGTTTCCTACCTTGGAGAGCAAATGGCAGACCTGCGGGATCGGGAGGTGACCCCCGGAGAGGTGACGGCTGCCAAGAATTATCTGCTCAATCGGATGATGGTCGGCCTCTCCTCCAACAGTGGTCTGACCGCGGCCCTGACACAGGCCGAGTGGTTCGATCCCGGTGCCGACGCCCTGCGGGACTGGCTGGGTCGGATCCATGGGGTGACGGTGGATCAGGTGATCGATGTCTCCAGAACCCGGCTGCTGCTCGACCGTACGGCCACTGTGATTGCAGGTCCCGAAGCCGTGTTGCAATGAGCCAGGACTGGAACCAGTTCGTGGAAGGGGAGCTGAGCCGGCTGGAGTCGCTGGACAGGCGCCGCTCGCTCAGAAGAATCCTCGCTCACGAGAGTCCGCTGGTTGAATATCGGGGCCGCCGCCTGGTCAACTTCTCCAGCAACGACTACCTGGGCTTGTCACAGCACCCCGCGGTCAGGGAGGGTTCCACCCGGGCCATTGCGAGGGCGGGAGCCTCGGCAAGCAGCTCCAGGCTCATCTGCGGCAATTCGGATCTGCATGAAAGGCTGGAAGTGGCATTGGCCGAGTTGAAAGGCAAGGCGGCGGCCTTGACCTTTGCTTCCGGCTTCAGCGCCAATCTGGGCCTGCTCTCCAGTCTGGTCGGAGCCGGAGACCACATCTTCAGCGATGCGCTCAATCACGGTTCCATTGTGGACGGTTGCCGCCTCAGCAGCGCCTCCACCGTTGTCTTCAGGCACAACAACCTGGAACACCTGGAGGAGCTTCTGAAGGGCTGCGGCGGCGCTGGGCGTCGGCTGGTGGTGTCCGATTCGGTCTTCAGCATGGAAGGCGATCTGGCCGATCTGCCCGGTCTGATCAGCTTGTGCCGGCGTTACGACTGCCGGTTGATGCTGGACGAAGCCCATGCCACCGGGGTATTGGGATCCCGGGGAGGCGGCCTGGTGGAGCATTTCCAGGAAAGAGGCGCTGCCCGTCCGGAGGAAATCGAGTTGCTGATGGGCACTTTGAGCAAGGCCCTGGGATCCTTCGGCGGATTCGTAGCCTGCTCGGCTTCCATGAGGGACTACCTGATCAACAAGTGCCGGCCCTTTATCTTTGCGACCGCCCTGCCGCCGGCCCTCCTTGGAGCTGCCCTGGCCAGCCTGGAGCTGATTCGCCCTCCGTCAGAGGTCCGGGAAAGACTGCGGAGCAACATGCGGCTGATGCGCAGTCGGCTGGCGCAGCATGGTCTTGGCGGAGGCCAGGGACAGACCTCCATCTTCCCGGTGCTGTTGGGTTCGGAGGAGCGTGCGCTGGAGGTGAGTCGACAGCTCCTGGATCGGGGGTTCCTGGTGGCGGCCATCCGGCCCCCTTCCGTTCCGCCGGACACCAGTCGCTTGCGGATTACTGTGACGGCCAGCCACTCGGCAACCCAGATCGATGAACTGGTGGGTTGCCTGACTGAAATCGGGTGCCAGTCCGGATCCTGAGACGGTGCAGTCGCGAGGCAGGGGAGGCTGTGCCTCAGTAGAAAAAAGATATCCACGAAGGGACACGAAGGACGACGAAGGGCCACCAAGGTGTTGGAGGTGGTTTGAGAGGGGTCCGCCAAGGGTCGTGCAACGTCCCCTATTCACGTTCCTCTTTTGTTTTTTCTTCGTGGCCCTTTGTAGTTCTTCGTGATTCTTCGTGGATTACTCTTTGGTGCACAGTACCCTGTGCTGAGAAATGAGGGTGGGGAAGGTACGGTGGCAAGAGCTCGATATCGCGGTGTGATGGTTACGGGGACCGATACCGAGGTGGGGAAGACCGTAGTGGCGGCCGGCCTGGTTCGGTTTCTGAGGAGACAAGGCCTGGATGTGGGTGTCATGAAGCCCGTGGCCAGCGGGGCGGTGGAGTCCGCGGCGGCAGGACGGGTGTCTCCGGACGTAGTGGCGCTGGTGGAAGCCGCCGGCTGCTCCGATCCGGTTGAATGGGTCAACCCCTACTGCTTCACAGCCCCGGTAGCTCCGGCCCTGGCAGCCGAGTTGGAAGGGGTGTCCGTCGACCCGGGACGGATCGGCCACTGCTATGAACAACTCTGCAGCCGGCATGACCTGACGGTGGTGGAAGGCGCCGGCGGGGCCTTGACGCCGGTTTCCGGCAAGCTCTCGGTGGCCGATCTGGCCCAGCGACTGCGGATTCCTGCGCTGATCGTCTCTCGGGCGGGGTTGGGGACCATCAATCACACGGTCATGACGGTCGAGTGCCTGCGGAGCCGCGGGGTGGAATGCCTGGGATTCTTTCTGAACCGGTTTCCCCCAACCCCCGATCTGGCCGAGCGCACCAATGCGGACCGAATCGCCACCATCACCGGCGCTCTCCACCTGGGATCCATCCCGGAGGTGTCGGACCCGCTCGGAGCCGGATTTGCGGAGCACTTTCTGTGGTCGTCGGACGGGGGGAGCCTGCGGAAGGTGCTGCTGAGGTCGGAGCCGGAAGCAACGACGCAACCCCAAGTATCCGGCTATCCGGGCGGAAAGGGACGGCAATCGCGGGAGGTCCCCAAGTCATGATTCTGGGCGCCCATGTCTCCGCCGCCGGTGGGGTCCACAACTCGCCGGGCAATGGTCTCGAACTGGGTTGCCAGTCGATCCAGATCTTTACCCGGAATCAACGGCAATGGAAGGCCAAGCCCCTGACGGACAGCGAGGTGGAAGAGTTTCGTGGGGAGCTGCAGCGGTCAGGCATCCGGTCGACGGCGGCCCATGCCTCCTACCTGCTGAATCTGGGGAGTCCGGTGCCCGCTGTCCTGGCCCGCTCCCGGGAGGCGTTCTCTCAGGAGCTGGAGCGGTGCCGGCGACTGGGCCTGGATTACCTGGTCGTTCATCCCGGAGCCCACCTGGGGTCCGGGGAGTCGGCGGGCCTGCGTGCGGTTGCCGGCAGCTTGAATCGGACACTGGAGCAAAATCGGGATGCTCGCACCCGGATTCTGCTGGAAACCACGGCTGGGCAGGGGAGCCATTTGGGGTACCGCTTCGAGCACCTGGCGGAAATTCTCTCCCTGGTGCAGGAAACCGAACGGGTGGGCGTCTGCGTGGACACCTGCCACATTTTCGCCGCCGGCTACGACCTGCGGGACGGAGCCGGCTACCGTCGCACGCTTGACGAACTGGACCGGGTGCTGGGCTTGAGCCGGGTGAAGGCCTTTCACCTGAACGATTCCAAGCGTGAGTTGGGGAGCCGGGTGGACCGGCATGAACATATCGGCGAGGGCCGGATCGGGGCGGAGGGGTTCAGGCTCCTGGTCAACGACCGGCGCTTCGCTCAAACGCCCATGATCCTGGAGACGCCGGGCGGAGAGACCCATTACGGGAAAAACCTGAACCGGTTGAGGCAAATGCATGGCTGACACTGTGATCTGCCTGGTCCGCCACGGCCAATCGAGCCACAATTTGCGCAAGCTGGTGGCCGGACAAGTGCCCTCATGCCTCACCGCAAAGGGTCGGGAAGACGCCCGGGCGGTGGCGGCCTTGCTGAAGGACCACCGTTTCGATCGGATCTACTCCAGCGATCTGCGGCGGGCCCTGCAGACGGCGGAAGTCATCAGGGAGTCCCTGGCACTCGACTGTCCGGTACATATCTCCTCGTTGCTGCGGGAACTGGACTATGGCCGGTTCACGCAACGGCCGGTCCGCGAGACCTTTGCCTATCTGGACTATCGCCGTTGCCGGGACCGCCCCTACCCCGGGGGAGAAGGGTTCAGGGAGCTGGAACGGCGAGCCGACGCCTTCGCCCGGCGCCTCCGTTCGGAGGCAGCAGGACACAGCCTGCTGATTACGGCGCACGCGGGCCCCATCCGCATGTTGCTGGTGGTGTTGGGTGCTGTCGGACTCGACGATCTGCCCAGCCTGTTCATCAGCAACCGCTATGCCGGGGTGGTGATGCTGGACGATCGGGGAAGGTTTAAGGACTATCGGGAATTGGGTTAGCCCGCATTCCTCACCAGGGGGCATGATCATGGCGCAGGAATTTCCCCTTCAGCGCGGGCTCGCGACCGAAGAGCGTAGCGGTCACTACGGTCGAGGGAGCCTGTG
>JAPPDF010000068.1 GCA_028875575.1 Acidobacteriota bacterium | reverse complement strand
GAGCGTAGCGGTCACTACGGTCGAGCGAGCATGGATGCGCTGAGGGGAAAAGGACAAGCCAGGGCGCGCCCAGCACATTCTGTACGCTGAAGACACCCAATAAAGCGCTGCAAGATGTTAATGACGAACACATTTCTACCCATTGCTCAGCGGCCTGGTGAGAAATGCGGGCTAGCCTGAAGGAATGTTGACCGATGGAATCCAGGTCCATTCAAGCAATTCTGATCGGTCTTGGGGGGGTCTTCTTCCCGGGGCTGGGACACCTGATTCTGGGGAAGTGGGTGCGCTCCCTTCTGTTTGCCTCTCCCATCCTGTTGTTGTTTGGCCTGGGGCTGAGTCTGGGGGGAAAGCTGCATACGCTGGCCGCCGAGCAGTTTATCGAATTCGTATTTCTCTTCGCCGACCTCGGAATCGGAATTCTGTACTTTCTGGCCAAGTACGGGGGCTACGGCGCCGGCAACCTGGAGAACCAGTCATTCGACTACGGGACGACCTATCTGGCCGTGGCCGGGTTGCTCAACCTGCTGGCCGCCCTCAACGCCTACGACATCGCCGTGGGCCGCAAACGCTGAAATGGTGATCTCACACTTTATGGCATTGGTGATTTTCGCTTTCTGCGTGTCGACAGTCTTTGCGCTCAGCAGCAAGGAAACCCCCCGCGAGCGGCTGCGTTACGGCATTTTCGTTTTCGTGATCTTTCTGGTGGTATCCCTGGGACTGGGGTGGCTGATGGCGCCCTTTCCACGCTGAGTCCCAGGGGGTCCGGTGACAGCTCAAGCTGAATCCAGGCCGAAACGGAGGAGCCGGGCCACCTGTTCCGACTGGGCTTCCAGGAGCTGGTCTGCATTTTGGATGGCTGCCTCGACCGTCACAGGCGAGGCGACAATGCTGAAGAGCGCGGTGAATCCCTGGTCGTACAAGCCACCCACGTCGCCGGCCACACTTCCGGCAATGCCGATCACGGGCACGCCGTGTTCCTTGGCAATCTTGGCCAGCATTCCGGGTCCTTTGCCAAAGGGCGTCTGGAAGTCGATCTGACCCTCTCCCGTAAAGGCAAGGTCCGCTTTCTTCACCTGCTCTTCGACCTTGAGCAGGTCGAACACCAGGTCGCTTCCTGGACTCAGCCGGGCTCCCAGCAGTCCCATGAACCCTCCGGCAATACCGCCCGCGGCGCCGCTTCCGGCAACCTGCGAGACATCCCGACCTGTCGTCTCCTGAATGAGCCGGCCCAGCTTGCCGAGGTATTGATCCAGCTTTCGAACCATGCCCGGGGTGGCTCCCTTTTGGGGGCCGAATACGGCCGCCGATCCCCTGGGGCCAACCAGGGGATTGTCCACGTCGCAGGCCACCAGGATCCGTGCCCGCTTGAGCAGGGCGTTGGTCTTGCCCATGTCGATCCGAGCGATCGACCTCAGGCCCATGCCGCCCCAACCGACCGGCCTGCCTCGACGATCGAGAAAGTCGATTCCCAACGCCTGCAGGGCGCCGATTCCCCCATCGACGGTGGCGCTTCCGCCGATGCCCAGGATGATATCCTGCACGCCGCGTTTGAGCGCGGCCTTGATCAACTGACCGGTGCCGTAGCTGGTGCACAGCATGGGATTGCGTTGTGAGGTCGGAACCAGGGCCAGGCCGGATGCCCTCGACATTTCAATGACGGCGGTCTTTCCGTCGCCCGTCAATCCATATTCGGCAAAAATCTTCTTCCCCAAGGGATCCAGGACCCGAGCCCGGAAGATTTTTCCACGGGTGCCCTCGACCACGGCTTCCAGTGTTCCGTCTCCGCCGTCGGCGATGGGCAGTTGTGTGATTCTGGAATTGGGAAGCACTCTGAAAAGCCCCCGAGAGATGGCTGCCGCCGCATCCATGGCGGACAGGCTCTCCTTGAAAGCGTTGGGGGCCACCAGGATGCGCAAGGATTTTCGAGAAGAAGACATGATTGGCCTCCAGGTTGGCGCGTCGGGGCATTATGGGTCCAGAGAGGGGAAAATACAATCCGGGGCGGGTCGGCAGATCTAACAAACAGCTGCCTGAGGATCGGTTGCTCTACGCGAAGGGTGGAACTCCAGGCGGTCCAGAGCCAGCCGGATTTCGCTTCTGACGCATGGATCGGATTCAGTCCTGGCCGCCTGCAGCAGCTCCGATCCAGCCTCCCGGCCGCCGATGCGGCCCAGGGCCCAGGCCCCGTGGCGCCTGACCAGGCTCTCCGGGTGATGAAGTGCGACCGTCAACGCGGGGACGGCCTCCGGAAGGCCGCTGTTGCCCAGCGCGATGGCCACGTTCCGCAGAAATCCGGCATAGCCGCAGCGCCGGATCGGACTGAGTCGAAATCGTTCGGAGAATTGGTGGCGGCTGATCCGCATCAGCTCCATCAGAACCGGCGCATGGTTCCCGGGTAAGGGGTAGAAGTCTTTCTCCTGGCTGGGCTGGGCAAACCGGTTCCAGGGACAGACGTCCTGGCAGTCGTCACAGCCAAAGATCCGGGTGCCGATCAGGGGCCGCAGCTCCAGGGGTACGGGGCCGCGCAGCTCGATGGTCAGGTAGGAAATGCACCGGCGGGAATCGACCACGTAAGGAGCCACGATCGCTCCGGTGGGACAGGCATCCAGGCAGCGCCGGCAGCTACCGCAGAAATTTCCGCTCTCCCGGGTTTCCGGAAGCTCGAGATCCAACAGGATCTCCCCCAGGAACAGCCACGATCCCCGATCCCGACTGACAAGGTTCGAGTGCTTGCCGATCCACCCCAGACCGGCCTTGTGTGCCCAGATCTTGTCCATCACCGGACCGGTGTCCGAATAGAACAGCCCATTGACCGGAGGCAACGCCTCGGCAATCCATCCGGCCAACTTCTTGAGTCGGGCCTTCAACAGGCGGTGGTAGTCCAGGCCCCAGGCATAGCGGGATATCTTGCCGTGGCGCGGGTTTTGGGAGTGGTCGAGCGGATGGTAGTAGTTGACGGCCACCGAAAGAACGGTCCTGACTTCGGCCAGAATCAGGGACGGGTCCTGGCGCTTGGCGGCATTCCTGCTCATCCAGTGCATTTCTCCCTGGTGGCCCAACTCCAGCCACTTCTCCATACCGCTCCGGGAACCCAGCGGAACGGCCCGGCTGAAGCCGACCTTGTCGAACCCCAGAGCCAGTGCCTTGGAACCGATCCGGTCCGCCAGCCGTGCCGACAGGCCTCCGGTTTCAGGCTTTGGTGTGAGCTCTAGGGTGGGCCTTGTCATATTGCTCCATCAAGTGGCCGATGCTGAGGTGTGTATAGCGTTGCGTGGTGGCGAGGCTCTTGTGTCCCAGGAGTTCCTGGATGGACCTCAAGTCGGCGCCCGAATTGAGCAGGTGGGTGGCGAACGAGTGCCGCAGTCCGTGCGGGCTGATCTTCTGGTTCAGGCGGTTGGAGCGCAGGGCCGACCTCAGGTGCTTTTCGACCAGGTAATGCACCGAGCGGGTGGTCAATCGCGAACCCCGCGCATTGAGGAAGACCGGCAGGCCCGGTTCGGCCGATTGGACCACGGGCTCCGAGCAGCGTTCCTCCAGATAGGCTCTGAGGGCCGCGTGGCATTTTTTCCCAAAAGGGACCAGGCGTTCCTTTTTCCCTTTGCCCCGAACCAGGATCAAGTCCTCCCCGAAGTCGATGTCGCCGATGTTGATGCCGGTGAGTTCGCTTACCCGCAGGCCGCAGGCATAGAGCAGCTCCAGGATGGCCCGGTCCCGCCGTCCCCCGGGCCGGGTGAGATCGGGGGTTTCAATCAGGGTCACACAATCCTCGATGGTCAGATAGTTGGGAATTTTCTGGGGCACCTTGGGTGACCGAATCAGCTTGGCCGGATTGTGGGGCAGAATCTGGCGCTGGCAGAGAAAGCGGCAGAAGGAGCGAATCGCCGAGATCTTGCGAGCAATGGACGATTTTTCGATTTTCTGCCAGTGCAGGTGGCCCAGGTACTCGCCAATGATCTGGGCGTCCAGTTCCTGGACGGAGAAGGGTTTCGGTTTGCCTTGGGAATCCTCCGTCCGAGTCAGATACTGGTGAAATTGCTGCAGGTCGCCAAGGTAGCCTTTCACCGTGTGTTCGGAGGCGTTGCGGCCCATCAGACTGTCGGCGAACTGTCGAATTTCCGCGTCCATCCCGTCACCTGACAACAACCGAGAAAGATCCCTTCCCCCCTCATCCTTCACCCTTCAAACTTCCACCCTTCAAACTTCAAACTTCATCCTTCAAACTTCAAACTTCACCCTTCAAACTTCAAACTTCAAAAAAGGCCGGCCGCCAACCGGGAGGTTTCCTTCAGGGCGATTTCGGTCTGAAGTCGACGTTTTTCCTTTCTGCCGATCCTGGCAGGGCCCTCCCGAAGCGGAGGAATGATGCCGAAGTTGATATTCTCGGGTTGAAAGTTCCTGGGGTCGGCGCTCACCAGGTAGTGCAACAGCGAACCGATGGCCGAGGCTCGAGGCCAGGACAGCAGCGGTTGGCCGATCGCGAAACGGGCGGCGTTGACTCCGGCCACCAGGCCGGTGGCGACGCACTCCACGTAGCCTTCGACTCCGGAAATCTGTCCGGCGAAGAACAGGTCCGGACGCTTGCGGGATTGCAGGGTGTCTTTCAGTTGAAGGGGTGCGTTGACGAACGTGTTGCGGTGGACCTGTCCCAGCCGGAGGAAACGGGCCCGTTCCAGGCCGGGAATCATGCGGAAGACCCGTTGCTGTTCTCCGAAGCGCAAATGGTTCTGAAAGCCGACCATGTTGTAGCTGTCGGCCTTCAGGGTTTCCTGTCTCAACTGCACGGCCGCATAGGGTCGACGGCCGGTCCTGGGATCGATCAGGCCGACCGGTTTCATGGGACCGAATCGAAGGGTATCGACCCCGCGGCGGGCCATCTCCTCGATAGGGAGGCAGCCTTCGAAATAGAGGCTCTTCTCGCATTGGTGGAGGGGCACAGATTCAGCATGGATCAGGGCCTGGTAAAAGGCCAGGTACTCTTCCCGATCGAGCGGGCAATTCAGGTAGTCGGCCCCTCCCTTGCCGTATCGGGACCCCCGATAGATCTTGTCGAGGTCGATGCTGTCCGTCTCCACGATGGGACTGATGGCATCGTAAAAATAGAGGTGGTCTTCTCCCATGAATTCTTGCAGGGATTGAGAGAGCGCCGGGGAAGTCAGGGGTCCGGTGGCCACAATGGCAGGGCCCTGCTCGGGCAGGTCCAGGACCTCCTCCCGAACGATTTCAATCCGGGGACAGGCCGCCAGAGCTTCGGTCACGGCCGCGGCGAACTGTTCCCGGTCCACCGACAGCGAGGCTCCACTGGGAACTCGGTGTCGATTGGCAAGCTCGATGAGCAGGGAATCCAGTGTCTTCAACTCCTCCTTGAGCAGCCAGGGGGCGGTGCCCGGCTGGTTCGATTTGAAGGAGTTGCTGCAGACGATTTCCGCCAGGTGGGGCGTCCTGTGGGCGAGCGTGGTTCGGGCAGGGCGCATTTCACACAGCCGCACGGGGAGTCCCCGCCGGGCAATCTGCCAGGCCGCCTCGGAACCTGCCAAGCCTCCACCGATGATCACGACTGGACTCATGAAGGATGAACCATTACCGGGGGGGATATCGGAACGGAGGTCCGAACTCACTGCCGGGCCGGGCCACCTCAGGCCATGGTTGCGGCCGACTCCTGGAAGTCGCAGGATTCATCATGGCAGTAGTGCAGTGTCCCTTGCTTCTTGGTCGTCTTCTCCAGGACAAAGCCGGAGCCGCACTGCGGGCAAGCCTTCTTGATCGGCTTGTTCCAGAGGACGAATCGGCACTCGGGATACTGGTCACACCCGTAAAATATCTTGCCGCGACGGGACTTCCGCTCAACGATTTCACCGCTGCAATCGGGCTGAGGGCAAGCGACTTCCAAGGTCTTTCTTCTCACGTACCGGCATTTGGGATAGTTGCTGCAGGCCGTAAACTCCCCATAACGCCCCGTTCTGACGGCCAGACGGTTGCTGCAACGGGGACAGTTGTCCTCCAGGAGTGTTTGCGCTGCCGGAGTTTGCCCCGAGCCGGTTGTTCCCAGCTTCCGGGTGGTCTTGCATTGCGGGTAGCCGGTGCAGGCCAGGAAGGGGCCAAAGCGTCCCTTTCTCAGGGCCATGGGCTTGCTGCAGTTCGGACAGGATTCCTGTGGGTCTTCTTCAGATTCCGCCGGGCCGTCCGGATCCCCGGTCTTGGCTAAAATCTCCCGGGTATACTTGCATTTCGGGAACCCGGTGCAGGCCACAAACCTTCCGTGTCGCCCCCACCTGATCACCAGGGATTTCCCGCACTGGTCACATTTCTCCCCGGTCTGTTCCTCCGTGACTTTCATCCGGTTCCGGGCCTGGTTGAGATCGGTGGCAAATTTTCCGTAGAAATCCTGCAACGCCTTGATCCACAGGATCTTGCCCTGCTCGATTTCGTCCAGCTCCTTCTCCATTCGGGCCGTGTACTGGATATCGAACAGATCGGCAAAACTGGCCACCAACAGATCGTTCACGACCAGGCCCAGATCGGTGGGCCGGAACCTGCCTTCTTTTCTGACCGTGTATTCGCGGTCTTGAATGGTGGTGAGAATGGCGGCGTAGGTGGAGGGGCGGCCAATACCCTTCTCCTCCAACGCTTTCACCAGGGTGGCCTCGGTGAAGCGGGGAGGAGGTTGGGTGAAGTGTTGCTTGGGCAAGAGTTTGTTCAGTTGAAGCACCTCGCCCCGGGTCAGGGACGGCAGGGTGGTGACAGACTCTTCCTCGGACTTGTCGTCCCGGCCTTCTTCATAGACTTTCAGGAAGCCGTCGAACTTCAGGACGGAGCCGGAAGCCCTGAATAGATAGGGCCCGGCTGCAACCTCCACCACGGTTTGGTCCAGTAGCGCCGCTTGCATCTGGGATGCCACGAACCGCTGCCAGATGAGCCTGTATAGTTTGAACTCGTCGCCGCTGAGGAATTCCCGGATCTCCTCGGGGCGACGTGCTGCCGAGGTGGGCCGGATGGCCTCGTGAGCATCCTGGGCATCCTTGCGGCTGCGGTAATACCTGGCCTTGGCGGGCAGATACTGTTTCCCGTAGTTCTGGGTAATGTAGGTTCGGACTTCGCCCAGGGCGTCATTGGAGACCCGAAGCGAGTCGGTGCGCATGTAGGTGATCAGGCCGACGCTGCCTTCCTGCCCCAGCTTGATCCCTTCATAGAGGCTTTGAGCTACCCGCATGGTCTTTTTCACAGGGAACCGCAGCTTGCGGGATGCCTCCTGCTGAAGTTTGCTGGTGATGAAGGGCGGCACAGGATTCCGCTTCTTTTCCTTGGTCGTGACGGTTTCAACGGTGAATGAGGCTCCAGCCAGGGCCTGGACGATCTCTTGCGCCTGTTCCTGGTTGTTGACCTCGATGTTCTTGCGCTTGAACTTCTGAAGGCGAGCGTCGAAGGGGGGAGGTTGCGAAGCCGAAAGATTGGCGGTGAGTGTCCAGTATTCCCTGGACTCGAAGGCCTCGATTTCTCTTTCGCGCTCGACGACCAATCTCAAGGCAGCCGTCTGAACCCGGCCCGCCGAGGTTCCGCGGCGGACCTTCTTCCATAGCAGCGGACTGATCTTGTATCCGACCAGGCGGTCGAGGATCCGCCTGGCCTGTTGGGCGTCCACCAGCCGGGAATCGATCTCCCCGGGACGATCGAAGGCCTGTCGAATGGCTTTTTGAGTGATTTCGTTGAAGAGAACTCGAAAGAATTTGCGATTGTTGTCGGACAAGGCTTCCGACAGATGCCAACCGATGGCTTCTCCCTCGCGGTCGGGGTCGGTGGCGATGTAGATGGAATCGACTCCACGGGCCGCCGACTTGAGGGCCTTGATCACCTTTTCCTTGCCTGGGATCAATTCATAGGTCGGCCGGAATCGGTTGTCCGGATCCACTCCCAGCTTTTTCTGGGGAAGATCCCGGACGTGTCCCATGGAAGCTTTGACACTGAAGTCCTTGCCGAGGTAGCGGTTGATGGTCCGGGCCTTGGCGGGGGACTCGACAATGACCAGTGACTTGGGCACGAGCGTTACCGATTCTCGAGGGTTGTGTCGCTCCGAGGCGCCCGCCCTCCAGCCGAGGACCAACTCACAGGCGCTTCAGAAAGGCTTTTCCGGGGAACTGTCGGATCCTGTCTTTCATCTCCAACTCAGACAGCGTGCACAAAAGTTCCGATGATGTCAACCGGGTCGATTCCAGCAGCTGATCGATGGGCATGGCCTGGTCGGCACTCAACGATTCCAGCACTGTCCGCTCATTTTCGGTCAACGTTTCCGACGGCGGCGGTCCGGTTGGGGCTTGCAGCCGCTCCTGGATAAACGGGGGCAGCTCCTCCGCGATGTCCCGCCAATCCTGCACCAGTTTGGCCCCCTGCTTGATCCACATGTTGGGTCCGTAGCTGGTTGTGGAGGTGATGTTTCCCGGCACGGCCAACACCTCCCGTCCCTGGTCCAGAGCCAGTCGGCTTGTGATGAGTGAGCCGCTGGATTGGTTGGCCTCCACCAGGCAGGTAGCCAGTGAGATGCCGCTGATGATGCGATTCCGTATGGGGAAGTTCTGCGGCAGGGGCCGGGTGCCGAGAGGAAACTCGGAGAGGATGCAGCCGTTGGCCCGTATCTGCCGGGCGAGGGACCGGTTTTCACGCGGATAAATGGAGTCGAGGCCGCTGCCCAGGACGGCCACTGTTTGTCCCTTGCCCCGCAATGCCCCCCGGTGGGAGGCGGTGTCAATGCCTCGCGCCAGTCCACTGGTGACCAGGAGTCCATGTTCCGCAAGATCGCAGGCGATCTTCTCGGCCGCATTGAGGCCGTAAGCGGTGGCCTTGCGGGAACCCACCATTGAAATCGAGGGAACGGCAAGGCACGAAAGGTCTCCGGAGGCGAACAGGACGATGGGTGGATCGAAAATTTCCTTGAGCAGGGAGGGGTATCGGGCATCTCCGAGGGTCAGCACGGTGACCTGGTGCTGGCGGCACTTTTGCAGCTCCCTTTCGGCTTGCAGGCGAAGCTGTCTTGAGGAGAGGGATCTGGCGATATCCCGGGAAAGGCCCAGGCGGTTGAGAGTGCCGGGGGCTGCCTGGACCACCGCCCGGGGCGATCCCAGGGCAGCCATCAGCCGGTGGGCGCCCCGGCAGCCCAGTCCCTGTACCGAGGTCAGCATCAGGCAGGAGAGCGTGTCTTCGTCCATCCGGGTGGGCCTTCGGAATTCGATAGCGGTCTCGACCTGGGAGACAGAGTCCTGCCTCACCGGCGCAGCTTGCCGCCGGCAGAAAAACAACGATTTTTCGAGGGAGATTTGCCGTCGTGGAGGGAGTGAGACGGACGGAAGTATATCAGAGGACACTGCCTCGGGGGGAGATTGTGAAGCAGTGGCGATCATGTTAGTCTACGGGGCTGCGGAAGTCGGTGGTGGATTGCAGTCGAGCGACGGGTCAAGGTGCTGTCCATGGAGTGCAAGACTCTGGAAGCCGGTGGAGCAACGGCCGTTCTGGATACGATCGGCAACACTCCTCTGATTCCCCTTAAGCGGGTGTGGGGAGGTGCACCCGATGTGGCCGTCTATGCCAAGGCGGAGTGGTTCAATCCCGGGGGTTCGATCAAGGACCGTCCCGCGCTCGAGATGATCGAACAGGGGGAGCGCTCCGGCAGGCTCAAGCCGGGCAAGGTCCTGCTGGACGCCACCTCCGGGAACACCGGGATTGCCTATGCCATGATCGGGGCGGTGAGGGAGATTCCGGTGCGTTTGGCCATGCCGGAAAACGTGACCCCGGAACGACTCAAGATCTTGCAGGCTTATGGTGCCGAACTGGTCTTGACCAGCGGCAGAGAGGGCTCCGACGGAGCCATTCGGGCAGCCAAGAAACTGTACTCGGAAAACCCGGACCTGTATTTCTATCCGGACCAGTACGGCAACCCGGCCAATTGGCAAGCTCATTACCGAAGCACCGCCGTGGAAATCTACGAGCAAACCGCCGGGCGGGTGACCCATTTCGTGGCCGGGCTCGGCACCAGCGGCACCTTTGTGGGAACCACCCGCAGGCTCAAGGAGTTCGATCCGGGCGTCGAGTGTATCGCCATGCAGCCGGATTCGCCTCTGCACGGCCTGGAGGGGATGAAGCACATGCCTTCCTCCATTGTCCCGCCCATCTACAATGCCGAATTGGCCGACAGGCATTTGGAGGTGTCCACCGAAGCAGCTCAGGAGATGGTTCGCCGGCTGGCCCGGGAAGAGGGGCTTCTGGTTGGTATCTCGGCGGGAGCCAACGTGGTGGCGGCTGTCGAGATCGCCAGGAACCTGGACGCCGGGGTTGTGGTGACGGTGCTGTGCGACGGGGGCATGAAATACTTGAACGAGCGGTTCTGGGGAGTCGGCAAGGGTGGCAATTAACCCGCATTTCTCACCAGGGGGCGTGATCATGGCGCAGGCATTTTCCCTTCAGCGCGTGCTCGCGAGCGAAGAGCGTAGCGGTGACTACGGTCGAGCGAGCATGGATGCGCTGAAGGGAAAAGGACAAGCCAGGGCCCGCCCAGCGCCGTGTGTAGGCTGAAGACTCCATACAAAGCGCCGCAAGATGTTAAACACGAGTACTTTACTACCGTAGGCGATGCGGCCTGGTGAGAAATGCGGGTTAAGCTCAAACGGGAGCACCCTGGGGCCATCGAGGCCCATGGGGAGGCCACCTATCCCAGGGAGTGTTGCGGCTTGATGCTGGGGAGGTTGGTTCAGGGAGACAAGCACATCCTGGAATTGCTGCCTGCCGAGAATGCGCGGAAAGAGAGCGACCAGCATAATCGATTTCTGATTTCTCCGCGAACCATGTTCGAGGCCGAGAGACGCGCTCGGGAAAACGGGATGGATGTTCTGGGCTTCTACCACTCCCATCCCAATGCCGAGGCCCGACCCTCTCGGTTCGATCTGGATCATGCCTGGCCCTTCTACTCCTACCTCATTGTCTCGGTCACTCAGGGAAGGGCAGGGGCCATGACCTGCTGGAGGTTGGCCGACGACCGGTCCCGTTTCAGTCCGGAGGAGATCGAAGCCGGCTGAGCCGGGCCGCATTGCCGGCCGGGCCCGTACGGATGCATAATTTCATACCCTGCCCGGCGACCTGGCCGGAAATGCGGGCTATACTATGTCAGCGAGTGAGGGGACTAGTCTTTAGGAGGAGAAATGGCTTTGAAGGTGCTCCTGCCGGTTGCGCTGCGGCATCTCACGGGCAATCGGGATGAGGTGGAACTGAACGGCGATTCCGTGGGTGAGGTGATCGATGGACTGGTCCGGTGTTTTCCCGAGCTCAAGCCACATCTGCTGAACGATGAGGGGCAGGTCCGCAACTTTGTCAACGTCTACATCAACGACGAGGACGTCCGATATCTGCAGGGAGACCGGACACCGGTGAAGGAAGGAGACGTCGTGAGCATCGTGCCCTCCATCGCCGGTGGCAACCTTCCTGCCGTCGAGGTTGCTTCGGAGAGCCTGGACCTCAGCCAGGATGAGATCCAGAGATACAGCCGGCACCTCATCATGCCTGAAGTCGGCATGGAGGGCCAAAAGAAGCTGAAGGCCGCCAAGATCCTGCTTGTCGGGACCGGGGGGCTCGGGGCTCCGCTGGGCCTCTATCTTTCGGCCGCAGGCATTGGAACGCTGGGGTTGGTCGACTTCGACACCGTCGATTTCAGCAACCTTCAGCGGCAGGTCATCCACGGCACCAAGGATGTGGGTCGCCCCAAGCTGGACTCCGCCCGGGAGAAGATCCTGGATATCAATCCCAACGTCCGGGTGGAGACCTACGAAGTCATGCTGACTTCCGACAACGCCCTGGACATCGTTGCCGCATACGACATCGTGATCGACGGAACCGACAACTTCCCCACCCGCTACCTGGTGAACGACGCCAGCGTTCTGCTGAAGAAGCCCAACGTCTACGGGAGCATCTTTCGGTTCGAGGGCCAGGCATCCGTGTTCGACGCCAGGCTGGGACCCTGCTACCGCTGCCTCTATCCGGAGCCACCTCCTCCGGGACTGGTCCCCAGTTGCGCCGAGGGGGGCGTTCTGGGAATTCTTCCCGGAATCATCGGGCTGGTTCAGGCCACCGAAGCCGTCAAGTTGATTCTGGGCAGTGGCCGGTCGCTCGTCGGTCGTCTGATTCTCTACGATGCGCTGCAGATGAAGTTCCGGGAATTGAAGCTGCGAAAGAATCCGAAGTGTCCGCTCTGTGGAGACCATCCAACTATCAAGGCCTTGATTGATTACCAACAATTTTGCGGCATTTCGCCTCAGGCTGCGGCCGGGGCGGCTGAGCCGGAGGAGTTCGACGAAATGACACCCAAGGAACTCAAGCACGTGCTCGACAACGGGGGAACTCCCGTCATTCTGGATGTTCGGGAACCCCATGAGTATGACATCTGCCGGCTCCCCGGCTCCGTTCTGATCCCGCTGGGGCAACTGGGCCAACGCATGGACGAGTTGAATTCCGATGACGAAATCGTGGTCCATTGCAAGCTGGGGGGACGCAGCGCCAAGGCCGTGGAACAGATGCAAAAGGCAGGCTTTTCCAATGTGAAGAATCTCACTGGAGGTATCGACCGCTGGTCTCAAGAGGTGGATCCTTCCGTGGCCAGGTACTGATCCGGGAAGCCGCCGGTGGAGGTCGAGGCAGCAGTGGGTGGAAGGCCGGGAGGGGCTGCATGATTTATCGAAGCAAAAAGGGAATCTCAGGGCTGATTGGGCTGTTGGTGTTGACACTGTTGGCTTCCCCCGGGGCCGCGGCGGACCCGAACAGGGGGAGGGGGATCGAGCAGCAGATCCGGCAGGCCATCGATGCCGTCTATCCGGCGCTGGTTCAAATCTATGTGTTGTCTCTGCGTCACGGAGGAGGGAGAGGGCGGAAGTTCGAGTCCACCGGGAGCGGAGTGATCATCTCCCGGGAGGGCTACGTCATCACCAACCACCACGTGGCTGGAAAGGCGACCTCGATTCGCTGCGTCCTCTCCACTCGGGAAGAGGTGGAAGCCGAACTGGTGGGGACCGATGCCCTGGCCGATATTGCCGTGATCAAGCTGGACCTGTCGTCCCGGGGTCCCGACGCCGAGCCTCTGCCGATCGCCCGGTTCGGCAGCTCGGAGGCCCTCGCGGTGGGAGAACCGGTCCTGGCCATGGGGTGTCCGCTGGCCATCTCGCAGTCGGTGACCCGCGGTGTGGTTTCCAACAAGGACATGATGATTCCGAAGCGCATGAGCGCACCCTTGCGGCTGGATGGCGAGAACGTCGGATCTCTGGTCAAGTGGATCGGACACGACGCCGGCATTTTCCCTGGAAACTCCGGAGGGCCTCTGGTGAATCTGCGGGGTGAGATCGTGGGTATCAACGAAATCGGTCTCGGCCTGGGAGGCGCCATCCCCAGCGAGTTGGCCCAACCGGTCTCCCGGGAATTGATCGAGCATGGCCGGGTGCGCCGGTCCTGGGTCGGCGCCGGCTTTCAACCGCTATTGAAGAACGGCAACACGGCCACGGCGGACCAGGGGGCGCTGGTATCGGGAGTGCTGCCGGGCTCTCCGTCGGACCGGGCCGGACTCCGAGCCGGAGACATCCTGTTGAGCATTGACGGCGATCCGGTCCGCGTCAAGTTCGAGGAGGAAATGCCGGGCCTGATTCGGCGCCTGCTCTCCAAGCCGGTCGGTGCGCCCATGCGGGTGAACGTCAGGCGGGGAAAGGAAGACCTTTCCTTGAGCATTACTTCCGAATTGCGCGATGACGCCAGGGGCAGGGAGGTCGAGGCCAGGGAATGGGGTGTCACCCTCAGGCGTTTGACCCGGCTGGAATCCAAGGAGTTGCGTCGACCGAGTCCGGAAGGGGTGCTGGTCAGCAGCATTCGACCCGGGGGCGCGGCAGACAAGGCCGTGCCCCGTCTGAGGCCGGGCGACGTCATCTTGGAGATCGACGGAAAGGCAGTGAAGGGAGTCGGCGCCTTCAATCGATTGACCGGTGAGATCTGTCGCGACCAGCAAGATCCCGTCCCGGTGGTGGTTGCCTTCGATCGTCGTTCCGAGCGCCTCCTGACCCTGGTGGAAGTGGGTCTGAGGCGGCCGCAAAGGCCCCCGGCCGAAGCCAGAAAGGCCTGGCTGCCGGTGGCGACGCAAGTGCTGTCACGCAAGCTGGCCAAGGCCCTCGACCTTCGGGGCAAGAAGGGAGTGAGGATTACCCAGATCTATCCCGGCAGTTCCGCCGAAGCTGCCGGCTTCCAGGTGGGAGACATCCTGACTCATGTGGACTCCCAGCTCATTGAGGCCTCGGAGCCCCAGGACGCCGAGGTTTTCAAGACCATGATTCGCGCCTACCGGGTCGGCAGCCGGGCCGAATTCACCGTGATACGGTCGGGAGAGACCAGCACTCTGAGCGCTGAATTGGTATCCATGCCCACTCCGGAAGGAGAGTTGCCGGTTTACGAGGACCTCCTTTTCGAATTCAAGGCCCGAGACATCTCCTACCTCGACCGCATTGCCAATCGATGGTCGGATGAGGAGAGCGGCGCATTGGTCTCTCAGGTGGACGCCGGAGGGTGGGCTGCAGTGGCCGGGTTGAAGGCTCGAGATCTCATCAAGGCAGTGGATCACCAGGAAGTCACGGGGGTTCAGGATCTGGAAGCCCGACTGGAGGCCGCCGGCAACGGGAAGCCGCCCAACATCCCGCTGTTTGTCAAGCGGGGCATTTATACGCTTTTTCTGGAGTTGCAACCCAACTGGAGTCGGGGCAATGGCGCCGCTCCGTTGGATGGAGCGGAGCCATGATCCACCTCGCCGTTCGGCTGAAATACTGCTTGCATCCGGTCATCGGGTTACTGCTGGCCGGTTTGGCGCAGGCTGCCGATATCCGGGAAACAGCCCGATCCGTTGCGGAGCAATCGAAGGGCGCGCTGGTCACGGTGCGGGTCGTTATGGGCATCAAGTTTTCCATCCGAGGCCAGAGCCGGGACCAGGAGCGCAAGATAGAAGCCAACGGCACGGTCATCGACGCCTCGGGGCTGACCGTCGCATCGGCCGCGGCGTTGGATCCAACCATCGTGATGCGGGCCACCACGCGAGCCGACATCAAGTCGGAGTTCAAGGAGACCACGCTCATTCTGGATGACGGAACCGAGGTGGATGCCGAGGTGATCCTGAAGGACAGCGACCTGGACATGATCTTCATCAAGCCGCGCGAGGCCGCGGACTCCTTCAAGGCGGTGGCATTGGAGACAAACGGGCGCCAGCCTCGGATTCTGGATCAGGTATTTGCGGTGGGGCGTCTGGGCAAGATCGGCAATCGGGCCATCCGGCTGCACCTGGGCCGGGTGGAGGCCTTGGTGAAGGGGCCGCGCCCATTCTACGTCTGCGACGCTTCTCTCTCCGCCAACCTGGGCTGTCTCGTCTACGATTCCCGGGGGGCGCCGCTGGGCATTCTCGTTACCAAGCAAAATCCGGCCGCCATGGCCCGCGGCGGTTCCCGCCTGAGCGGCAATCAATTGATCCTGCCCATCCTGCGAACCATGGAAGACCTGGTCGAGATGGCCGGACAGGCCCGCGAGGCTCAGGCCAAGTCGCAAGACGAGTCGGCCGGCGACGAGTCTCCGTCCGATCGGTAGTCCAAGCCATTTGCGCAATTCGCTAGCGGTGTATTGACTCCTTCCCCCTTTTTCCCTGGGCCCACACAAGCTCGGTCGACTGTGGATGGCTGCGGCGCTTCTTGCTCGCGAGCACGGGCTGAGGGACAAATTCCTGCGCCACGATCACGCCCCCTGGTGAAAAATGCGGGTTAAGGATCGTCCGTTGTCCGAACGGAATTTTGAGCGCTACGCAAGAGCTGTACCACCGTTTCGGCAGCCTGCTCGGCAGACGACTTTGTGGTGTCGATACGCAAATCCGGATCGTTGGGCGTCTCGTAGGGCGAATCGATTCCCGTGAAATTCGGGATTTCACCTCTGCGGGCTTTCACATACAGCCCCTTCGGGTCGCGCGCCTCGCAGACATCCAGGGGCGTATCGACGAAGATCTCGAAGAACTCGCCCTCCTCCATCAGATTCCGCGCCATCTCCCGTTCCGATCGGAAAGGAGAGATAAAGGAGACGATCACGATCAGCCCGGCATCGACCATCAACTTCGCGACTTCGGAGACCCGGCGGATATTTTCGACGCGGTCCCGGTCGGTGAAACCGAGGTCCCGGTTCAGTCCGTGCCGGACGTTGTCGCCGTCGAGGACATAGGTGTGCTTGCCGAGCGCTCGCAGCTTCTGTTCCAGCCGGTCGGCGATGGTCGACTTTCCGGCTCCCGAAAGTCCGGTCAGCCAGAGGACGCAGGGTCTCTGGCCGATGGCGCGCGCCCGCTCCGCCTTGTCGGTCTTCAATTCCTGCCAGACGACATTGCTGGCGCGCCGAAGCGCGAAGCCGATCATTCCCGCGCCGACCGTTGAATCGGTCGACCTGTCGATGAGGACGAAGGCGCCCGTCCTCCTGATTGCGCGGTGGGAGTCGAACGGCACCGGGCGATCCAGTGAGATCTTGCAATAGCCGACCTCGTTCTGCTCAAGCGTCTTGGCCGCAAAGCGGCCCATTGTTTCGAAGTCGACACGGTGGGTCAAATCGGTTACACGGGCGACTGCAGACGTACTGGCAAAACGGGCCAGATAGGACCGTTCGGGAAGCATCGGCTGCGCATCCATCCAGATCAGATGGGCGGCAAACTGGTCGGCAACTTCCGGAGGCTGGTCGGCTCCGGCGATCATCGCTCCTCGACTCACATCGATTTCGTCTGCGAGCACCAGCGTGATCGCCTGGCCTGCCACCGCGCTCTCCAGCTCACCGGCCGGTCCGAAAATGCGCTCGACCGCGGTCGCCTCGCCCGACGGACTGACGACGACCGGCATGCCGCGTTCGATCCGGCCCGACGCCACGGTTCCGCCAAAGCCGTGGAATTCCGGGTTGGGACGATTGAACCGCTGGACAGGCAGTCGAAACGGGCTTTGCTCTCCATCTGCGTCAATCTCGAGAGTTTCCAACAACTCCATGAGCGTGGGACCGTCATACCAGGACGTGCAGTCTTGGCGAGCGACGACGTTTTCGCCGGTCAGAGCTGAGAGCGGAACTGCATGGACCTGTTCGATCCCGAGCTCACGGGCGAATGCCTCGTAATCGTCGACGACGGTCGAGAATGCGTCCTGTCGGTAGCCGACCAGGTCCATCTTGTTTACCGCCAGAATCACATGGCGGACACCCATCAGCGAAACGAGGTGGCTGTGCCGGCGGGTCTGGATCAGAATCCCCTTGCGCACATCGACCAATAGGAGCGCCAGGTCGGCATTCGACGCCCCGGTGACCAGGTTTCGCGTGGACTGTTCGTTGCCCGGGGCATCGATGGCAATGAATCTGCGCTTGTCGCTCTCGAAATATCTGCAGGCGCCGTCGATGGTGACCCCTTGCTCGCGATCCTGCTGGAGGCGGTCGGCCGGCAGGGTGAAGTCGAGCCCATCGTCCCGGGCGCCCCAGACGCGGCTCTCCGTATCGGCTGCCGAGAACTGATCCTGGAGGACCGTCCTTGAGTCGTGCAGCAAGCGGGCGAGCAGCGTCGACTTGCCGTCATTCGCCGACCCGCAGGTAATGAAGCGGAGCTGTCGTTTCCGCTCTTGCAAGGCGGAAGAGGCATCGCGGTGTTCGGTTTTGCGCGGAATTCCCGCCATCAGAATTACCCCTCCTGCTTCTTCTCTATCGAACCGACCCCGTCGTTGGTCGTTTGCCCTGCCTTGCCTGGTGGAGAAGCGGATTTACCCATTGCCGTACAGTGACCGTAGTCACCCGTCAGTCCCCTGTCAAGGTCTTATGCCTGGTGAGAAATGCGGGTTAAGGGAGGGTGTCTTTTCGAAAGCGAATGGAAGCCTCCAGCATGACCCAGAGGCTCAGTAGCAGGATGGCGCCCCCCACCGAGAGCAGCAGATACTGGCTGGAGATCCAGTAGCCCTTGATCTCCATGACCATGGCAATCACGGTCACGGTGATCATGAACAGCATGGGCACGCTGGCGAACCAGTGGTTTCTGCGACGTTGCCGGAGGTAGATGGCGATGGTCAGCAACGTCAGCGCGCCCAGGACCTGGTTGGTGCTGCCGAAGAGCTTCCAGAGGAGAAGGCCGGCCGGCTTGCCGTCCACTTCATAGAAGGCAAAGAAGCCGATCGAAGCCGCGGCCAACAGGGAGGAGAGGTGGCGGTTGGTCAGAACAGGCAGGCGCAGGCCGCTTGCAATTTCGCCGATGTTGTAGCGCAGGAGCCTGGTGCCGGAATCCAGCGATGTCAGCGCAAAGGAGACGGCCACCAGGGCAATGAAGGCCTGGGCCCAGGAAAAGGGCACCCCCAGCTGGCTGATGAACAGGGCCGCCCCATCGATGAAAGCCCGCATCTTTTCGGAGAGCGTTCCAGCAGTCGACCAGCTCTGGTAGTGGGTGCTCCAGGCTTCGATGGTGCGGAACCCGGCGGTGCAGGCCAGGACCGCCAGCAGGCCCAGCAGCGACTCCCCGATCATCCCGCCGTAACCGATGGAGACGGCGTCGGTTTCCCGTGAGATTTGTTTCGAGGTGGTTCCTGAAGAGACCAGTCCGTGGAATCCGGAAACGGCGCCGCAGGCAATGACGATGAAGACAAAGGGAAAGATGGGTGGAGCGCCGGAGGGACTGGTGTCCAGTAGGGGAGCCGCGAAGTTGGGTCGAAGGACGAAGAATCCCACGTAGGCGAGCCCCAGACCCAGGTAGAGCAGGAAGGAGTTCAGATAGTCCCGCGGCTGAAGCAGTGCCCAGACGGGGAGAGTGGAGGCGCAGAAGGCGTAGATCAGGATCAGCACCCCCCACACGCCGGCCGTCAGATCCGGCCGTTCGAACTGCAGTCCCAGCCAGATGGTGCAGAGCATGAGAGCGAAGCCCCCGAGGGTGAGCTTCCAGACCGAGATCGACTTCCTGAAGGCTGCCCAGCCCACGACCAGGGCGATGGCGATGAGCGAGAATGTGGGGAAGACCGCCTCGGGGTAGAAGGAGGCGGTAAACAGCCCGGCCACTACATGGACAAAGACGCCCATGGCCAGGCAGACCAGGAAAAAGATGAGAACGTGAAAGAGGGACTTGGCTCGCGGCCCGATGATGTCCTCGGCCACCTTGCCAATGCTCAGGCCCCGATTGCGCATGGACAGGACCAGGGCCCCGAAATCGTGGACGGCTCCGATGAGGAGGGTGCCGAACACGACCCAGAGCATGCCGGGAAGCCATCCCCAGATCACCGCGATGGCCGGCCCCAGCATGGGTGAGAGTCCGGCGATGGAGGCATAGTGGTGTCCGAACAGAACGCTGCGGCGGCAGGGGACGTAGTCGACGTTGTCCCTCAACTGGTGGGCCGGAGTCGGCCTGTCGGGGTCCAGGCAGAAAACCCACCGGCCCAGGTAGCGGGCATAGAATCGGTAGAAAATGAAATAGGTGACCAGGCAGCCGGCTGCCGCCCAAATCGCTTCCATCGCTCCTCCGGATCGGATACGGCCACCGATCATACAACAATTCGAAAGAATGAAGGTCGAATTACCCGGATGGGTATTCTCTGTTGCCGAATCCTGTCCTTCGGCGCCAGCTCCCGCCGGAAATCCGCTATACTGGCCTCGTTCGCAAGTCTCAACAGGAGTCTGAAGGAGAAAGGAGAGCACCTATGGCCAGGGCCACGTTTGCAGCCGGCTGCTTTTGGGGAGTCGAGGCGACCTTTCGGCAAGTGGAAGGGGTCTTGTCCACTGCCGTGGGCTACACGGGAGGAAGGCTGGAGAATCCTTCCTACCGGGCGGTTTGCACCGACACCACCGGTCACGCCGAGGCGGTCGACGTCGATTACGATCCCTCCAAGGTCACCTATGGGCAGTTGCTGGACATCTTCTGGGAGAATCACGATCCCACCACGCTGAATCGACAGGGGCCCGATTTCGGAAGCCAGTACCGTTCGGCCATCTTCTATCACGACTCCCTTCAGGAAACGGCAGCCCGGGAGTCCAAGGAGAAGCGGAACGCCTCCGGCCGCTATCCGCGCCCGATCGTGACCGAGATAACGGCGGCCTCCACCTTCTATCGAGCCGAGGAGTACCACCAGCAGTACCTGGAAAAGCGTGGCCTGGCTCACTGCAGCATATAGTTCCAACCCGCGATGTGAGTGTGGCCGTGTCCCCTCGCTTGAAAGCCTATCTGCAGGAAAAAAGAGTTCAGGTAGACCGGACTCTGGATCGGGTCCTGCCTCCGGAAGAGCAGGAGCCCTGCGTCATCCACCGGTCCATGCGCTACAGCGTCCTGGCCGGCGGAAAGCGTCTGCGCCCCATCCTGGTCATCGCCGCCTACGAGATCGCCGGCGGCAGGCAGGACGCCATCCTGGTGCCCGCTTGCGGTCTGGAGTTGATTCACACCTATTCGCTGATTCACGACGACCTGCCCTGCATGGACGATGACGACTATCGTCGCGGGCGGCTTACCAACCACAAGGTCTTCGGAGAGGCCATGGCCGTCCTGGCGGGTGACGCCATGACCGCGTTGGCGTTCGAGTGTCTTCTGATGGAAGACCGAAAGGCCTGTTTTCCCGAAGGCTCGCAACTCAGAGCGGCCCGCGCGGTGGCCCGGGCCATTGGGACAGTGGGCCTGGTGGGCGGCCAGGTCATGGACATCTCCAACGATGCCAGGGATGGAAGAAAGGAAACCCTGGAAGAGACTTGCGGGCGCAAGACCGGGGCACTGATTCAGACCTCGTTGGAATGCGGGGGGCTGCTGGCGGGGGCCGACTCCGAGGTGCTGGAAGCCCTGCGGGGCTACGGCAAAGGGCTGGGCCTGGGCTTCCAGATCGTTGACGATGTTCTCAATGTGACGGGCGACCCGAAGCAGATGGGTAAAGCCGCCCATAGCGACCAGGCGCGGGACATGGTGACCTTTGCCAGCCTGTTGGGCGTGGAGGGTGCCAGAGAGGAAGCGCAGCGCTGGATTTCCGAGGCCAAGTCCAGCCTTGATTTCCTGGGAGAAGCTGCCTGGCCGCTGCTCGAGATCGCCGACTACGTGCTGGAACGGAAGTCGTAGCCAAGCTCCGATGCAGAGCGGGATCAAGTGACTCGGTTCCCTCAACCGGTCGATAGACTCCCCGGACCAACCATCCTGAGAAGCGCTCTCCAGGCAGCGATTCCTTCCTCCAGGTAACGCGGTCTTCAGGTGTCCTGCTCCAGAAGCTGCCCGTGTTCCCTCAACCAGCTTTTCGCCTTCTCCGTGGGTCCGGTCATTTGAAGCGGGGCCTGAGGCGCCTGTTCATGTATCCCACTGGAACAGGGACCATCAGTTTACGGTGCACGATAAGCGGGCATACCAGGTTTTTCTCAGCGCGAGGGATACCTACTGGAGCCAGTACGCGTATCAGTTTTCACATGAACTCTGTCACCTCGTGAGGCAATTGTTTGCCGTTGATTCGGAATAGCCGCTTGAGGAACAGCGTTCCAAAGATGAACTCCTTGAACTCGGAGGCGTCTATCTGCCCGCGCAGAATGTCGGCGGCCTTGAAGAGGAAGGATTCGAGTTGGGCAAGGGTGATCTTCTCTTGGGTCACCGCGAAGCCCTGGTCAAAAATACTCGGAAAGCCTGACGGGCGGCTGCCACAAGCAGGCTTTCTACTGTTCCCCCTTCTCCCCGTTCACTCGGTGGCTCGCAACCGGCTCAGATGCCCGGGCCATTGGAGGAGCCGATGATCTGCGGTCACCAACTGGTGACCCTCCAGCGCGGTGGCGACGATCAGGCGGTCGGCCGGGTCACCGTGCATGTCCGGCAGAAGGCTTGCCCGGGCCGCGATCCCGCCATCGACGGGGATTTCGACCAGTCCCTGATCGAGCAGGTCGCGGCGCCAGGCATCGATCCCAAGACTCAGATCAAGATGGCCTTTCTGGACCCGCATGCCGATTTCCCAGAAGGAAATGGCCGAAACGGCCACACTGCCTTCTTGCAACGCTCGCTCGAACAAGCGGCGAGCTCGGGGCCCCAGCCTCGGGTCGCCTTGCTCCTGCCACAATAGAACGTGAGTGTCGAGGAGTATCAAAACAGATCCTCTCCGCTGTCGTCAGTTGCCTCAAACCATTCCGCAGGCATCGGAGAGACGATGTCGCCAAGGATTCGAATTTTGTCGCGGTGGCGACCGAATAACATTTGCGGCTTGTTCCGGTAGGGCACGATCCGCGAGACCGGACGCCCATTCTTGGTGATCACGATCTCGTTGCCGCTCTCCGCGACTTCGTCCATCAGCTTCAGGCACTTGGCCTTGAACTCGGACGCTTTGATGGTTCGGATACCTGCAGCTTTGCTACCGTCGTTTTCCATGACGTTTCTCTTGAAAGGGGTAGAGGTCATTATTGTATCATGGTCATGACCATGGTCACATAAGTGCCATAAAGCTATCCTGGCTTTTTTGTTTTCGCAGTACCAGCGAACTCACCCTCAGCCCTGCAGGTTGTCGGTGATGGTTCCCAGGTCCCGCCGGAAATCTTCTGTCAGTGAAAGTCCCGGCTCTTCAGGCGCAGTGATCCCTGTTCCAGCTCCGGCTTCCAGATTTTCTGCACGATCAGGTGGGTGACCCCTTCCGCCACCTGCAGATTTCCGGTGACCCCCATGCAGGAAAGCGTTTTGGCCAGCAGGGAATAGCGCTCGAAGGTCTGTTTCCAGATGACCAGGTTGACGAAGCCGGTTTCGTCCTCCAGGGTCATGAAGGTGACTCCCCCCGCCGTCCCCGGCCGCTGGCGGCAGATGACCATGCCGGCGTAGCGGACCAGGCGGCCGTTCGGCATCCGGTTGAGTTGACGCGCGGTGGGCAGCCCCTGGGCTTCCAGGGCGGGGCGCAGCGGTTGCAGGAGATGGGCCCGGGAGCTGTGGCCGCTGGACTGATAGTCCCAGAGGATGGTTTCCAGCCCGCTCAGGGAGGGGAACCGGGGCGAGGGGTCACGGCTGGCCAGGGGCAGGGCGGGCCGGGGCTCGGTTGCCGGCCCCTGAATCTGCCAGAGAGCCCCTCGACGGTCCAGACCGAAACACTCGAAGGCCCCGGCCTCGGCCAGAGCTTCCAGCCTGTCCTGGCGGAGCCGGCTTCGCCGGGCCACGTCCGGCAGGTTGCGGAAGGGGGCCTGCCGGGCTGCTTCCGCCAGTCTTTGCCAGTCTTCCCGCCCCAGCCCCTTGACGTAACGCAGCCCCATGCGGACCGCAAACTCGGTGGATTCCTCCGAAGCTCCCTCGATTTCGACCAGGCTGCAGTCCCAGTGGCTGTCGAGAATACTGACCGGACGCACCTCGATTCCATGAATGCGGGCATCGTTGACGATGGTGTCGGCCGAGTAGAACCCCATGGGCTGAGCATTCAGCAGGGCACAGACAAACTCGGCCGGGTAGTGGCATTTGAGGTAGGCGGTGGCATAGGCGATATGGGCAAAGCTGGCGGCATGGCTCTCGGGGAAACCGTACTCGCCGAATCCACGGATCTGCTGGAAGACACGCTCGGCAAACTCGGGCTGAATCCCCTTGGCCACCATGCGGGTGACCAGCCGCTGCCGGTGCCGCTCGATCCGCCCTGAACGCCTCCAGGCCGCCATGTCCCGCCGGAGCTGGTCGGCCTCTCCGGGAGAGTAGTCGGCTGCCACCATGGCCAGTTGCATCACCTGTTCCTGAAACAGGGGGATGCCCAGGGTCTTCTTCAGGACGGGAATGAGGGAGGGGTGGGGATACTCGACCTCCTCCTGGCCATTGCGCCGCCGCAGATAGGGATGGACCATGCCGCCGGTGATGGGTCCGGGGCGCACGATGCTGATCTCGATCACCAGGTCATAGTAGCTGCGCGGCTTGAGGCGCCCCAACATGGCCATCTGGGCGCGGCTCTCGATCTGAAACACTCCCACCGTGTCGCTGCGGCAGATCATTTCAAAGGTCGAGGGATCCCCCTTGGGGATGGTCACCAGGGACAGTTCCTTTTGCCGGTGCCGCCGCAGGAGATCGAAGCAGAGGTGCAGGTGGGTGAGGGCGCCCAGTCCCAGCAGGTCTACCTTGAACAGCCCCGCCTGGTCCACGTCTTCCTTGTCCCACTGAATGACCGTCCTGCCCTGCATGGAGGCGTTCTCGATCGGCACCAGGTCGTGGACGGGGCGGTGGCCCAGCAGAAAGCCCCCGGGATGGATGGAGAGGTGACGTGGGAAGTCCTGAATCTCTTCCACCAGAGAGATCAGATGGCGCAGGGCCGGGTTCCGGGGATCGAGTCCGGCCTGCCGGATGAACTCGGCGCTCCAGTGGTCGTGGGACACCAGCTTGGCCAGGCGGTCCAGGCTGGTGGCCGCAATCCCCAGCGCCTTGCCCACTTCCCGGATGGCGGACCGATGCCGGTAACGGACCACGTTGGCCACCATGGCGGCACGGTCGCGCCCATAGGTTCGGTACACATGCTGGATCACCTCTTCCCGGCGGTCGTGCTCGATGTCCAGGTCGATATCCGGAGGCTCGTCTCTCTCCCTGGAGAGAAAACGCTCGAAGAGCAGATCCACCTGGGTCGGGTCCACGCTGGTGATCCCCAGGGCAAAGCAGACCGCCGAGTTGGCGGCCGACCCTCGCCCCTGGCAGAGGATGTGCTGACGGCGGCAGTACTCGACGATCTCGTGCATGGTCAGGAAGTAGCCTTCGTACTCCAGATCCCGGATGAGATCGAGTTCCTTCCGCAATTGTGGAATCAGGCCGTGGAACTTTTCGCCCAGGCGGCGGGCGGCTCCCTCGAAGGTCCGGTCGCGCAGGTGCTGGCTGGAGGTCTTTCCTTCCGGCAGAGGCTCCAGGGGATAGCGGTAACGCAGCTCCTGCAACGAAAAGGAACAGCGGCCGGCAACCTCGCGGGTCCGCCGGACCGACTCCGGATCGTCGCTGAAGAGGCGCGCCAGCTCCTCGGGGCTCTTGAGAGCGTGCTGGTCGTTGGGCCGGATGAGCCGACCGGCCGTGGCCAGGGTCACGCCTTCCCGGATACAGGTCAGAACGTCCTGCAGTCGGCGTCGTTCGGGAGAGTGGTAGAGAACCTCCACGGCAGCTACTGTAGGGAGCCTGAGCCGTCCCGCCAGCTCGCGCAGTTGCATTTCCCGCGAGATTTCCTCCGCCTGGCGGTGTCGGGCCAGCAGGATGTAGAGACAGCCTTCGAATGCCGCTTTGAACTGCTCCAGCAGGGATTCGGAGGCGGCTTCCGGAGAAGCCTTGGGGTCGGGGGAGCCGATCCACAGGGCAATCAGACCGCGGCTGTAACCGCACACTGCCCGCGCGTCCAGCCTGCACTTTCCCTTGGAGGAACGCAGATGCCCGTCGGTCAGCAGGCGGCACAGGTTGCGGTAACCTTCCTCGTTCCGGGCCAGCAGCAGGATCTCGGCCCCCTCCCGGAGGCTGATCTGCGACCCCGCGATCAGGTGGATGTCCTGCCGGCGGGCACGGACATGAGCCCTGACCATCCCGTACACCCCGTGGCGGTCGGTGAGCGCCAGGGCGGGAATACCGTTTTGCCGGCAGGCATCGACCAGCTCTTCGGGATGGCTGGCTCCTTCCAGAAAGGAGTAGTTGCTCTTGCACCAGAGGGGAACGTAGGGGTGGGCCGGTCCGGTCATGGTTCGCGTTCACTCCACGCGTCCCTGGGAGTACCAGCGAGGTTCTTGCAGATCGTAATAGGCCCACAGGATCTCTCCCCGTTTGCTGCTGACGAACCGATAGTCTCTTCGAATCTCTCGATTCCACCACCCTCCACTGATCAGATACCCGAGCAGAGGTCCCGGATCCGGAGGCCTCCTCCGGTCGAGAGGTTGAGGCTGGGCATGGGTGCGCCGCACCAGGGGGCGGATGGGAACCGGCCGGAGGACGGCCGGGGGGAGTTTTCGGAAGGGTTGCCACTCCCAACGGGCTTCCGGCAGATGCCCCGGTTTAAGCCGGGCTGAAAGCACCGAATCGGGGCCGAACTCGGCCCGGACCCGGGCCAGGGCGCGCAGGGCCGCTTCGTTGTTGCGTCGGGGAGTGCGCTGCAGCAGATTCCGCGTCTTGGCGGAGACGCAGACGACTTCCAACTCCAGGGACAGTTCCAGCGGAGGAGCGCACAAGGAGACCCTCTCCAGGCGCAACCAGACCAGGTCCAGCAGGACCGAAACTTCCAGGGTCGGCCGGGCCGGCTGGATGCGATGTCGGTGACAGGTTCCGTTCTCCAGCCGAAGCTGCAACTGGAGGGCTGCCGCCGCCTGGTATCTTTCCGCTGCCGCCCTCAACAGGGGGTCCAGCAACTGCTTGATCCGGAAAAGCAGTCTCTGGGCATTGGGGTCGGGCTCGTTCAGGTCCATGCAGGTGCGGAGGAGCTCGGGGATGCTTCGGGGCTGGAGCGGCAGCGACAGCTCTCCCGAGGCAAGGCGGTAGAGGTTCCAGGCCTGCTCGCCAAGATGGCTTTGGATGCCGTCTTCGGGAAGCCCCAGCAGGTCTTCCAGGGTGTGAATCGCCAACTTCTCCATCCGATCGCGCAACCTGGGATCGAGTTGCAGGTGCAGCAGGCTCACCCGGCGGCTTTGGGTCTGTTCCACTTCAAGAGAGGGAAGCACGGTCAACAGCCTCTCTGCCTTGGCCAGGGCATAGCTGCCGAAACGACTGAAGCCGATGACGATGCTGGCCGGAAACTGCAGACGGGAGAGGTGAAACTCAATTTGCCGCGCCCAGGCCTCGAGAGATCCGTAGAGCTTGTCGAGTCCGCTGGCGTCGGCCCAGAAAACTCCGGGTTCTTTCTCACAGGGCTCAACCCGGGGACTGAAGCGGTCCAGCAGTTGATGGACCTGCCGGACGGCCTCCCGGATTTCCTGCTCTGAAACCGTCCCGGCACACAAGTCCCGGTCCAGCGAAAGGGCGGATGCATAACGCATCCCCGACCGGATGCCGGCCCGACCGGCTGGGGCGTTCACCCACAGGAGGAGACTTTGAGGTTTCTCTTGCTCTACCACGGCCACCGGCCGCTGCTTCCACTCAGGATGTCTCCTCAACAGCAGTTGCAGCGGCAGCGCTCGGATGTTAATGCAGGCCGTCCGGTCCACGGCAGATCTCGGTGTGGCGCCAACCCGGTCCATGGCGTCTGTCCTTCAGGAATTCGATGTCCACCTGGAAGCGGTCGGCTCCCAGGCGCCGGCAGGAGGTTTGCCCTCTCAGAGAGACCAGCGATCCCAGAGAAGGAGCGTTCCTGGCTTTGGAAGTCAGGCAGAGAACGGCGGTGTCGTGGGTCCGCGCCTGCTGGACCAGGCGTGCCTGCAGCGGGATGGAAATGGTGGGATTGGAGTTCAGATCCATCACGATCAAGCCGAAGGCCCCCGACCTCAGAAGCCGGTCCGCCGAGCGAGCCGCCGCCTGGGCGCCAGGTACGCAAACCACCACCAGGGCATTCAGGTCCACACCGTTGTCAGCGGCGTCCGGGGGGAAGAAGGTGTCCGGCGTGGCTGCAATCCAGGCCACCGGCTCACTCTCCATCTGTGCGTCCAGCACCAGGCGGAAGGCAGCCGTCAGCAGGGCGGCCCCGGGAATGGAGGAAAGCTCGCACAGACGTCCGGCTAATTGCATTCGCGACCAGAGCGGTGTTTCTCCTCGGGGTTCCGCTGCCGCTCCCTTGAGTCGGGACCGCAAGTCCCCCGAGATACTGGCCTGCAGGGCTGACATGTATTCTCCTGGGGCTGGTTGGGCCGCCTCCTGTTTCAATGACAGCCTGATAGGGAATAAAAAGCGAATATGTAACAGACAAATGTCTGTACGTCAAGTGTTATTCGAATGAATTTCGTTAACCGATATTTCTTGACGGAGGCGGGTTCTCAGGCTTGGGTCAATCGGGCCAGGAGGTCGTAAAACCCGGGGAATGAGACGGACACGCAGTCGGCATTGCCGATCGCCGTGGGGCCGCCGGCCACCAGGCCGGCGATGGAGAAGGCCATGGCGATGCGATGGTCGCCATGAGAGTCAACCAGGGCTCCCCGCAACGATTGGCGGCCCGGAATCGACATACCGTCCGGATATTCCTCTACAGCCACCCCCATCGCCCGCAGGTTCCCCACGATGCTTTGAATGCGGTTGCTCTCCTTGACCCGCAGTTCCGCGGCGTCCCGGATGTGAATGCCCTCTTGAGTGCGGGGCGCCAGCACGGCCAGGATGGGAATCTCATCGATCAATTGCGGGATCAGCGCTCCGGACAAGCTCCCGCCTCGCAGATTGGAGGAGCGGACTCGAAGGTCGCCGACCCTTTCCCCGTGAAGCGGGTATTCATCGATGATGTCGATGGCGGCTCCCATCTCGATCAGAACGTCCACCACGGCCCGGCGCCTCGGGTTCAACCCCACCCCCTGGAAGAGTGTTTCCGAGTTCGGCAGCAGGAGAGTGGCTGCGATGAAGAAGGCAGCCGAGGAGAGGTCTCCGGGAACGGTAGCCGCCTGAGCCCGGAGATGCTGACCCCCTCGAATCAGCACTGCCCTTCCGGATACCTGCAGGTCGACGCCGAATTGTCGAAGGGCTATTTCGGTATGATCGCGGCTGGCGAGGGGTTCAACCACGCGGGTCGTTCCGGAGGCGTACAGTCCCGCCAGCAGGATGGCCGACTTCACCTGGGCGCTGGCCACGGGCATGGGATAATCGATCGCCTGGAGGTCTCCGCCCCTGATGGAGAGGGGAGGCGTGTTGTCTCGGCCTGCCTGGATTTCGGCCCCCATTTGGGACAGGGGATCAATGATGCGGCGCATGGGACGCCGCCTCAGCGAGGGGTCTCCTGAAATGGTTGTCGAGAAGTGCTGACCCGCCAATATGCCTGACAGCATTCGGAGGGTCGTTCCGGAATTACCGGCGTCCAGGGGGTGCTCGGAAGCTTCCAGGCCGCGAAGCCCGCGCCCAGAGATCACGACATGGCCAGGCCCCGGCGATTCAATGCCGACCCCGAGTTGTCGGAGGCAACTCAAGGTGCCGGCACAGTCGGCGCTGCCGGAAAATCCCCGAATGACCGTTTTCCCATTGGCGATGGCCCCGAGCATGGCCAGCCGGTGGGAGATCGACTTGTCGCCGGGAAGCTCCACTCGGCCCCGGATGTGGCTTGAGGGTCTGATGGTGATTTTCATCAGTGGTCAGGAGAGGGGCCCGGATTGCGGGGAGGGTTGAGACGGAAAGTGGGGAATTATACAGAACGGCCCTGAGCGGGTCAAAACGGTGGCTGGGGGGTGCACGTCGGCTTTCTGAGAAGTCGGCCGCCAGTCCCCCCACCGCATCAGCCTTCGCCATCCGGCACTGCTTTACGGCGCCGCGTATGCCCCCCACCGCATCAGCCATCGCCTGCGGCTCGGCTTCTGCGACTCCCCCCTTGAGGGGGAGTCGGTGAGACGGTACAGACCGCATTCATCCTTTACATCATAAACCGCAAACATGGTTTACACGCTGATAGGGTATCGATCGAGGAGGATAGAGC
>JAPPDF010000067.1 GCA_028875575.1 Acidobacteriota bacterium | reverse complement strand
CCTTGTGCTGGCCTCAAGCACTCCCCCCTGGAGGGGGAGTCGGTGAGACAAGGGCTCCGCCCGCAGTCGAACCGGTGGGGGGGACGGAATCAGCGAGGTCGACAGATAGGAGATCCCGCCCGCAGTCGAGTCGGTGGGGGCCCCAGTCTCCGAGGTTCGTAAGAGCCCCCTGTTTCCCACTCGTATGATCCGTCCCGCCGTCGGGGACAGGCACCTGCTATTCCGTTTCCGCCTCGTACACGGGATCGCCCCGGTGAAGCCGCACGGCGATTCGCAGGGTCTGGTTGAGCGCCCGCTGGGTCGGTGCGTGAGCGGCAAGGTATCGGGCAGCCGCGACCATGACCTGCCGCTTTTCTTCTGCATCCTCCAGATCGTCGTGCTGACGGATCGCAGCTTCCAGGACCTGGAAGCTGTGGAACTCGGCGTCCTCACGGAGCAGACTCTCAGTCAACGTGCGGAAGAGCGCGGCGCTGTCGCCTCGACCGTGCAGATAGCTGTAGACCCTTTGCCCGGCAGCGTCGGTTTGTTGCTGAATGTTCATCAGGTTGAGCAAATCCTGCAGCGCGGCCTCCGGGCGATCGCTCGCATGGCCGTTGCCCGATGGCATTCGGGCGGGGGGAATGTTGAAGAAACGATCGAGGTAGCACCGCATTGCGCCGTGGAAGACGCCGCGGAGGAGGTCGGCCGATTCGGTCCGCTTGAGCAGTTGATGCAACGCATTGGCATAAGTGAAGGTGTGGAGCGCGGCGATCCAGTCGGCGAACTCGTTCTGGACGTGGAATCGCACGATCCTGAGCGCGGCAACGTAGGCAACGGCCTGCGCCAACTGCACCGGCTTCGCCCCTTCGCGCAAGGCGCCCTTGAGCGCGTCCAGGCAGACGAACGGATCATCCGCGAGGAGTTGATCCGCGAAATCCGGACTGCGGGTCCAGGTTTTCCCATCGCCTTCGGCCAGCATGGCGGGAAGCTCTTCGAATGTGCCGCGCAACACCGGAAGAAGGTCGATAGGATGGCGCCAGGCATTCCGCTCCTCGCTGCGGACCGCGGTGCATAGCCGGTGGACCAGAGACGGCAGAATCCGGTCCGCATGATCCCATCCGATACGGTCGAGCAGCTCAAACGCCTTGTTGATGAAGTCGACCACGTGGCCGCCGTCGAGATAGAAATGGTCAGTCGCCGCGGTCACGATCATGTCGGCGATGTCGGCGCCGGACATGCCCTTCTGCACCGCGGTCAGCAAGCACCGTTCCGCCCCCTCGGTACTGCGGACCTCGACAAAATAGCGCAGCCAGCGCTTGAGGTGCTCCTGGGGAATCTCCTCGTTGTCCAGGGGGCTGATCTCGAATTTGGGCGTCATTCCTGCACAGTCCCGTGCGACGTGAACAAGCCCGTGAAACAGAGGTGCGATCCGGTCATCCCCCTCCAGGTGATCGCACAGGTTGGCCATCGCGCTGAGGATGGTCAGACCCGAGGCCCAGTCCTGCCGGTGCCGCACGCCGTAGAGCGCGCCGAGCTTGGCGATCTCATCGGGGGTGACGCCGCTGTGCAGGAGGCCGATGACCGATTTGCCGATGATGAGGCTGAGGTTCTGCTCCATCCCTTCCCGAAGCCGGCGCGACCAACGTGCGACCGGATCCCGCTGCGGCCTGACCGTGCTCAGATAGACCTCGCCACCCTTGACTTCGACCGGATAGGCGTCCACATCGTCTGCGAACAGATTGAAGGTGCAGCCGCTGGCCAGGTCGAAGCGGGCGTGATGCCAGTGACAGGTGAGAATCCCATCCTCGACCGTGCCGCGATTCAGGGGGAAGCCCATGTGCGGACACCGGTTGTCGACTGCGTAGAACTTGCCTTCGTGATGGAACAGTACGATCGGGACGGGACCGTCCAAAACGACCAGCGGACTTCTGGACTGCACCTCCGCCAAAGACCCGACGTGAATCTCCTGATCTGTTCTGGCCATGGGTACAATCTCATTCAGAGAACCAATGATTCCTGCCTAGGGTGAGAAGGCCGGGCTGACTTCAGCAAAGAAACCTGTCGACGTACTCGCGCACGGCTTCCCGGGTACTGGGGAACGCAAGTTCCTGCCAGGGAATGTCCTCGGGGGCAAAGACCCTCACGTCCAGGCATTCATCTCCGGCTTCAAGCTTGCCGCCGATGACCTCGGCCGCGTAAACCACCAGAACGACCGGACTCCCCGAATAGGAGTAGACATTGAGCAGGCTGAGCAGGCGCACCTCCAGGTGCGCTTCTTCCCTGGTCTCCCGCACAGCCGCATCCTGGACGGCTTCGCCCCGGTCCACGAATCCGCCCGGGAATACCCATTTACCGTAGCTGGGCTCGATGGATCGCTGCAGCAGCGGGATCTTGCCCTCGATGGTGAAGAGGGTGCCGGCGGCGACCTTGGGATCCAGAAAGAAAACGAAGCCGCAAACCGTGCAGACCAGGCGTTCCGGCTCGGCGGGTTTCAATAATCTGGAAGCGAGGGGGCCGCCGCATCGGGGACAGAAAGAATATTCCATGGAAGCCTTGGTCGACGACTCAACCGCCTGGTCGCATGCCCCGTGTAGGGGCAACCCCTGTGGTTGCCCTGGTGTCGATTGCGCGAAGGGGTGCCTACAAGGGACATTCCTACGGCCTCAGAATTCCGTGGGCGCAAAGCCGATGGTGAGGTCCTTGCGCTCGACCCAAAAGGGAATGGGAATTCTGAGTTGGCCCTCGTCTGTCCTTAGTTGCACCCTCACGATCACGCCGCTGCCCTGCGACTCGGATTCGACGATCCGAAAGGAGCGGACCCGTCCGTAGTATCCGTCTTCTCCCCAGTCCTGCAGGAAGTCCTTGAAGGTGTACTGCTCGGTGGGGCCCCAGATCTGATAGGCCGCGTCCAGGTCTCCCCCTTGCAGGGCCTCGAAACACCTTTGCACGGCACGCTCTTCCCGAAAGTTGGCGAAGAAATAGATCAGTATGCCCAGGCCGACCACGGCTCCCGCCAGAATCAGGGGCGTTTTCAAGAGTCGGTTCTTGCCCGGTTGCACCATGTCTCCGATTGGTCTGACCGGGTTGCCGGAACTGAAGGCGCCCAGTCGGTCCGCAATTCTCTCCTACAAGTAACGAGGCCGTTCCAGCAGGGTCATGGCGAGAGTCATGGGCTGACCGTCGCGGTAAATCCTGAGATCGATGGCCTCTCCGGGACGTCTCTTGCCCACGATCAGTCTCAGGCGCGCAATGGAGTCGACCGTTTGACCGTCGGCCTCCACGATGATGTCACCTCCCAGGAGGAGCCTTCTGTTGCCGACTCGATAGGTCCGTCGCCCGCCCCGGACCCCCGCTTCGGAAAAGGAGTCTCCATTGGCCGTACGGGCCACCAGGACACCCTGAGTCACCGGAAGATCCAGGACCCGGGCCAGCCGCGGGGTGATGCGATAGCCCTCCAGGCGTGCGAAGGGGCGCCGCACCCTTCCAGTCGAGATCAGGTCGGGAATGATTCGCCTGGCAGTGTCCACCGGCACGGCGAAGCCGATTCCGATGCTGCCGCCGCTGGTAGAAAAGATCTGGGTATTGATGCCGATCATCTCGCCCCGGGCGTTGAGCAAGGGACCTCCGGAGTTCCCCGGGTTGATGGCGGCGTCGGTCTGGATGACGTCATCGATCAGCCGGCCTCTTTGGTCTTGAATCGACCGCTGCAGGGAACTGATCACCCCCACCGTCAGGGTTCCCTGCAGGCCGAAGGGGTTTCCAATGGCCAGCGCCTTCTGCCCCACCCTGAGATCGGCGGAATCCCCCAACGGGACGACGGTAAGCGGCGCGCTGGCGGGATCGATCTTGATGATAGCCAGGTCGTTGGGCGGATCTGCGCCAATCACCTTGGCTTCGAACTTGCGCTCTTCGGTCAGCAGCGTCACTTCCAGGAGTCGAGCCTCTTCGATCACGTGGTAGTTGGTCAGGATGTGGCCCTGGGCGTCGATGATGGATCCGGAACCGGAACCCTGCTGGGGGACGGCGCTGAAGAAGAAGTCAAAGCCCAGGGTGGTGGAGGTGATGTTGACCACGCCCGGACTCACCCGCCGGTAGATCTCGATATTTTCGGATTCGTCCTGGCTGAGGGGGCCGTCGGGAAGCGGGGCAGCCACAACGCTGGCGGATTGACCGGGATAGGGTGCAGGTCGCAGGTCTTCTCTTGACGAACGCCCCAGCAGCCAGGTAAGGGCGGAGGCCAGGGCCAGCAGCAACACCAGCGTCGACAAACGAAGGGTCAGCTTCATGGTTTTGAGAATCCGCGGTCAAAGCCAGAGGCGCCCCCCGGGAGCGCGGGCGTCCCGCCCGCATGCACTCCCGTCGCGTCCCGCTCAGTTTCCCTGCGATGCGGCACCCTGCCACCCTGCCAGCGGGAACGGCAGGGGCTGGCCAAAGCAGCGACCTGACGCCGTTGCCGGTCTAGCCGTGCCGAGGAGCTGGGCGAGGCCTTGCCAGTGTTGTGCGGGCGGGACGCCCGCGCTCCCGGGGGGCGCCTCCTCCGATCACTCTTGCTCCTCAAGGCGGCAAAGCCGTCCGGCTTGGTGTCCCTTCGTGGTCCTTAGTGTCCCTTCGTGGATCACTCTTTTTCTTTTGATTCAGCTAAGCGCGAAGTGGAATGGTTTCTGTTAGCCCAGGAGTTCCTCGATGGTCCGTCGGGTATCCTTCATGTAGGCAGGTCGAAAACCGTCGTACCTTTTGACGATCTCTCCCTGCTGATCCACGATGAAGGTGGTCGGAATGGCGCGGACGCCTCCGAAATCGTCTCCCACCGAGGGGGCTCCTACCACCACCGGGTACTTGATGCGGTGCCGCCGCATGAACCGCCGGACCTCTCCGTGGTCACCCGAATCCATGGAGATGCCGAGGATTTCCACCCCCTTGGAACCAAAATCCCTGTAGAGGTCGTTCAAGTGCGGAATTTCGTAAACGCAGGGCGTGCACCAGGTGGCCCAGAAATTCACCACCAGGATCTTCTGGTCATAGTCTTGCGAGCTTACCGTTTCTCCGGTCAGGGTGGTCAGTGAGAAATCGGGCAAGCTCGAGACCTGGCGAGACCCCGGTGCCCCGGGTCCGTCAGTGGTCGGGAAAGCACAGGACCAGGAGAATCCGTGCAGAAGACATAGCGCGGCCGCAAGAAAGCGGCTTCTTCGGGCCCTGGTCGTAAACGGGTTCATCCGGTCTCCTGACTGTAACCCTGTCCGATTTGAGTCCTCATTGTAGTTGCCCCCCGCTCGGGCGCACAAGATTCCAGCGGAGACACCCTTGCCCGCCTTTCTCACCAGGTCGCTGGATTCATGATGAAAGGCCATTTATTTTCAGCAACTTGTTGGTCCCATGGGGATGCCTTGCGGTGACGCACGGTGCTCGGCGCCCCCTGGTAAGAATTGCGGGCAAGGTTCCGGTTCGCCTCGGAGGAAGGAAAGGCTGTCCCGGCCGGATTGGGAGGAGGCCTCGATCCGTTGAATCCGGGTCAGAAAGCGGTCCGGCGGTTCAAATCCCTCCAGGCGCAGGTCGGTGCGCTCCCGGCCCGCGGAGTCCAGGAAGAGAATCGTCGGAACTCCCAGGATGCCGAAGCGCCCCCGGGCGCGCTCGGCCTCGGAGCCCGATTCGATCAGGGTCAGGTCGAGCTTGAGCCTGACCAGTCCCTCGGCGGCGCTTCTGACCGCGGGATCGGTGAATGTAAAGGTGTCCAGTTCCTTGCAGGGCAGGCACCAGTCGGCGTAGGCATCGATCATCACCGACTTTCCCTGTTGGCGGGCCTGGGCCAACGCCTCTTCCGAATAGGTTGCCCAAACAATACCCTCCCTGGGTTCACCCGGAACAAGCAACACTGCCGCCACCCCCAGCCCTGCTCCCAGACTGACCAACAGCCCGGCAAAGACCCGGGTGGCGGCGCGCCGGGCCTCCACCAGAATCAAGTAGGCTGCCGAAGCCGCCAGGAACGCCACCAGCGCCCAGGCGCCGTAGTGGCCCATCAGCGGGTTGAGAAAGTAGAGAGCCATTCCCAGCAGAACCAGTCCGAAGAAGCGTCGCACGGTCTCCATCCATTTTCCGGAGCGGGGGAGCTTCTTGAGAGCTCCTGAGAAGGTTCCCAGAACCAGGTAGGGAAACCCCAGACCCAGAGCCAGGACGAAGAACATGAAAAATCCATAGACCGGTTCTCCCCTGTTGCTGACGTGGACCAGCAATCCGATCACGAACGGACCGATGCAGGGCGCCGCCACAATGCCCATGGTAAGCCCCATCATCAGCGCTCCCAGGTTCCCCTGGGAACTCTGGGGGACGAGTCGATTGAAGCTGACCGGCAGGCGAAATTCATAGAGCCCGAACATGGAGAGCGCCATGGCCACCATGAGACCTGCCAGGCCCAGCAGCACCAGCGGGTGTTGGAGCGCCGCTCCGAAGATCCCCTGGGTCAGGGATGCCGCCACGCCCAAGGCGGAGTAGGTGATCGCCATGCCCAGGACGTAGGCAGAGGCCATGAAAAAGGTGCGGCTCAGCCGTCCCTCGGTCTGGTTGCTGAAGAACCCGATGGTGATGGGAATGATGGGGTAGACGCAGGGGGTGGTGTTGAGGGCCAGTCCCGCCAGAAACACCAGCCCCAGGGTCACCAGCAGTCCCTGGCGGGCGATGGTTGCAGACAGCGTGTCCTCTCGCCGGGCGCCGGCGAATTCCTGAAGCGAGCCCGGCGGAGCCGATTCCGAGCCTGAGACCATGGAGGTGGCGCGCGGTGCTCGAAACAGTTCCGGGTGGATCGTGTTGGGAGCGACACCGGCTTCAAGGACCTTGAGGGAGATGGAGAAGGGAAGGTTGACCGGAGCCAGGCATTGGTTGTGGCTGCAGGCCTGGACCGTCACCTTGCCGCGCACCGGAATCGACTCGGCATTTTCGATTTGGACAACTTCTCCCGCGGCGGCAATGATGACCCGGCCCTCGTAGACGTCCAGGGGCTGCCCCGGGGCAAACTCGAAAGTCTGGCTAATGGCCCGGGGGTATCGGGGTTCGGCCATGCGGACGGCTTCGGAGGTCTCGAAAGTCAACCGGGTGGCAATCAGGTAGTCCAGGGAAGGAACGTGGGCGTTGATGTGATAGCCCGACTGAATGTCCAGAACAATGGCAACTTGAAAGGGGTCTCCCGGTCGCACGCCATCCACGGAGGGAAAGGCCTCGAGGTTGACCACACGGCTGCTGCCCTGGGCCAGGAGGTTCGGCTGCGCCAGGGCCAGGCAAAGGAAGAGCCCGCAAATCCAGCCCGATCGAATGGTGAAGCGGTTCAGCAATTGGCCTTCTCTGCCTCCAGCTCTTCCAGCAGCCGGTCCACCTGGTGCCGGGTTTGCTCGAGGGTTCCCGAGTTGTCGATCACGACCGTAGCCAGCGGCAGCTTGGCCTGTAGGGGCCACTGCAGCCCGATTCGCTGCAGGGCCTGGGCACGGGAGAGCCGATTCCGCTCCATCAGGCGCTCCACCTGCTGGTCGACACTGCAACTGACCACAATCAAGTGCTTGAACTGTTTGTGAAATCCGGACTCGATCATGAGCGAGGCGTCCACCACCGCCCTGGACAACGGATTGGATTGTTCCAGCCGGTCGAGTTGCTCCAGAATGCTCCGAATGACTTTCGGATGAACCAGAGCATTCAGTTCTTGCAGGTGGGCAGGGTCGTTGAACACCACCTGGCCCAGGCTGTTGCGGTCGATTTCTCCGTCCGCATCCAGGATCCGGGCCCCGAAGGCGGCTACCACCGGATCGAAGCAGGGTTGCCCCTTCCGAATCAGGCCGTGGGCGACACGATCGGCGTCAATCACCCTGAATCCGTGCTCGGCGAGCCAGTCGCAGACCGTTGATTTCCCAGTGGCAATGCCCCCTGTCAAGCCTACTCTAAGCATAGCTCAGGGCCGTTGAAGTTTCTATTCCCCGGTCCGCCGCTGTGCCGGCCAGCCGCCCGGAGGGAGATACGGGCTCGTTTCAATCAGCGAAGTGCTGCCGTTTGGCGGCCTGAACCGTGTTCTTCATAAGGAGTGCGATGGTCAGTGGACCGACTCCGCCGGGAACGGGAGTAGCGGCAGAGGCCACTTCGGAGACGCCGGACCACCGGACATCCCCCACCAGGATCGAGTGGATTCCCTTGCCGCGGTTGCGTTCATATCGAGGCTTCAGAGACGGGTCCTCCGCAAGCAGGCTCTCCAGCGCGGCTCCCTCGACTCGGTTGATTCCGACATCGATGACCACGGCCCCGGGCTTGACGAAATCCGCCGTCACCATGGCCGGTCTTCCCACGGCAGCCACCAGAATGTCCGCGGTCCGGGCGACGGATGCCAGGTCCCGGGTCCTGGAGTGGCAGAAGGTGACGGTGGCATGCTGCTGCAACAACAGCAGGCCCAACGGTTTGCCCACCAGATTGCTGCGCCCGATCACCACGGCGCGAGCGCCCCGGAGGGGCACTTCTTCCCGCTGAAGGATCTCCATGACCCCGCTTGGAGTGCAGGGCCGCAAGCCCTCCCGACCCAGAGCCAGCGCTCCGGCATTCATGGGGTGCAGGCCGTCCACGTCCTTGGCGGGGTCGACGGCCAACAGCACTGCCTGCTCGTCTATCCGGCCAGGCAACGGCAACTGTACCAGGATGCCGTGGATCGAGTGTTTCCGATTCAGATCGGAGACGCATTGAAGCAGCCGGGCCGTAGTGGTCTCCTCCGGCAACGCCACCAGTTCGCTGTAGACGCCCAACGACTGGCAGGCCTTGATCTTGTTCCTGACGTAAACGCGGGAGGCCGGATGGTTCCCCACCAGCACGGCCGCCAGACCCGGAACCACCCCCCGTTCTTTCAGGCGCGCCACGTCGAGGCGCACTTCCTCCCTGATCTCCTTTCCGATCCTCTTGCCGTCGATAACCTTGGCTGTCATGGCGGGTGGCTGGGCGAACCTCCGGGTCGAAGGGGTAGGAAGAGGAGAATCGGCGGCGGCCGCCTTCTTGTCACTCCGCCGACAACGGCCTCCGGTCGCCAGGAAAAATGGTAGCACGGATTCCCGGGATTGGAGGGAGGGACTGCGATCGCGGCTCGTGAGGACGCGGCCAACCCCCCGCATCCCATTCAGGGAATTCCGTTTAGTGTTGACAATGCCTGCGGATGGACTATGATGACTCTGCAGGCCATTGTTGGTGAAGTCGCTTGGAGAATTGACGGTGTCGCATCAGTCTTTCATATCGAATCTGACGACGCGGCTGGGTGGTAACGTCCAGCGCCCGGCGCCTCGCCTGAATCGGCCTTATTCCAGCTTCGGTTCCTTTAGCAGCCTGTCCTGGTATTTTCGGGGCAGGCGGGCGGATTGAATCGAGCTGAGGATGATCCTTGGAATGAATTCAAGCCCGCCTCCCCGGCGGGCTTTTTTGCGGTTAAGGAGTGTCTCATGATCATTTCCATGATCCGGCAGGCTACCAGCCAACAGGTGGATTACGTGTGCGACAAGATCAAGAGTTTCGGCTATGCAGCCCATCCCATCCAGGGTGCGGAACGAGTGGTCATCGGCGCCGTGGGCGACGGAAAAGACAAGGACCGGGTCATCTCGGTCATGGAATCGGTCCCCGGGGTGGAGTCGGTCATTCCCATCCAGCAGCCCTTCAAGCTGGTGGGCAAGGAGTTGAAGCAGGAGCGGACCGTTATCCAGATGGACGGTTTCACCATCGGGGGGGACGAGTTCGTGGTCATGGCCGGCCCCTGCTCGGTCGAGTACCGGGAACAGCTCATGAAGACGGCTGAAAGTGTCAAGGCCGCCGGTGCCAAGGTTCTTCGAGGCGGGGCCTACAAGCCACGCACCTCTCCCTACGATTTCCAGGGCCTGGAGGAGGAAGGGCTCAAGCTGCTGGCGGAGGCTCGTGAGCGAACCGGACTCAGGATTATTACCGAGGTCGTCAATACGGAGAATGTCGACCTGGTGAACGAATACACCGACATCTTCCAGGTCGGAGCCAGGAACATGCAGAACTTTGCCCTGCTGAAGCGGTTGGGCAGGACCCGAAAGCCCGTCCTGCTCAAGCGGGGCATGATGTCGACGCTCAAGGAATTCCTCATGTCCGCGGAATATATCGTCTCCCAGGGCAATTCCGAGGTCATTCTCTGCGAGCGCGGCATCCGCACCTTCGAGACCTACACCCGCAACACGCTCGACATCTCGGCCGTACCGGCCCTGCAGCAACTCTCCCACCTGCCGGTGGTGGTGGACCCCAGCCACGGCACCGGCAAACGCAACCTCATTGCTCCGGTTTCCAACGCGGCGGTGGCCGTGGGCGCGCACGGTCTGCTGGTGGAGGTTCACCCCAAGCCGGAGGAGGCCTTCTCCGACGGACCTCAATCACTGCTGCCCGCCGAATTCGAATCGCTGATGGAGGGAGTTCGGAGGTACGTGACCGTGGATGGGCGCAGCCTGTAAATGGAATCCGGTGTTGGCCGGGGGACGAGCTCAACCGGCAGCGCCGACTACGGCAGCCCGAGCCGGGGCGCGAGATGACCGGCTGCCCGGTTTGAAGCGTCTGTACTCGATCATCTGAGCCACCACGCTCACGGCGATTTCCTCAGGCAGAATGGCGTTGATTTCAACCCCCATGGGGGATTGGACCCGATCCAGCGCTTCCTGGGAAACGCCCTCCTCCTGCAGATTCCGAAACAACGTCCTTTTCTTGACTTTGCTTCCGATCATGCCGATATAGCGCGCACGGGTGCGGGCCGCCCAACCCAGGACGGTCTGGTCTTCCTGGTGGCCGCGGGTAACGATCACGATGTAGGAAAACTCGTTGGGATGGATGGCTTCAAAGGCAGCCTCGAAGCTCTCCGAGTAGATCTGAGTGGCTTCGGGAAAACGCTCTGCGTTGGCGTACTGGGGACGATTGTCGATGATGACCGAGTTGAAGCCGGCCAGCACCGCCACCTTGGAGATGAACTTGGAGACGTGGCCGGCCCCGAAGATATAGACCGTGGGGGTGGCCAGGATGGGTTCCACGAAGACCTCGACCTTGCCGCCGCAGATCAGTCCGGCCTCCAGGTTGGAAGTGTCGGTAAGGTCGAAGAGCAGCCGCTTGGGCTTTTCCGCCAGCATCACCTGGCGGGCAGCCTTCCAGACGTCGTTTTCCACGCAGCCGCCACCAACCGTTCCCAGGGTGGAGCCGTCCTCGCGCACCAGGATCTTGGCGGTTTCAAAGCTCGGCACCGACCCCCGGATCTGAATGATGGTGGCCAGGGCCGCTCGTTGGCCCTGATTGCGCAGGCGGGTGATTTCTTCGTAGATGTCGACGTTCCTGGAGGTGGTCATTCCGGGTTCCTCTTCGATGGGGACGGTCTGCGTTGCGGTCCCGAGTCCTGGCGGGCCGACGTGGGTGCCAGTATAAACCAACTGGAGACGGTTTGGGGAGAGACGGCGGGACGAGTGATTAGTTGTCAGTGGCTAGTGGTCAGTGGTTAGTTATTCAATTGATACGTTAGTTTTCTGAAGCGTCCCTGATTCAGGTAGGTGGTCAGTGCTTGCTCAATAGTTGTTGTTGGCGGGCACTTGTGAAAGCGAGTTATGCATCATGACATTCGTACACTCTTATCGGGATTTGATCGTCTGGCAGAAATCAATGGACTTGACCGTAAGGATCTACGCGCTTACGCGGTACTTTCCCGCCGCGGAAAGATCTGGCATTACGTCACAGATGCGACGGTCGGCTGCCTCCATTCCGGCGAACATTGCGGAGGGGCAGGCACGCCGCTCAAGCGGGGAGTTTATTCAGTCGCTTGGTGTTGCGCGGGGGTCGTTAGCGGAGCTTGAAACCTTCCTGATGCTGTCAACAAAGCTGGAGATGACAACGCCAGAGAAAAGCAGGCGCCTGTTGAGCGATTGCGCCGAGATCGGCAAAATGCTCAACGCATTGATCAAATCACTAACCACTAACCACTGACCACTAGCCACTGACAACTAACCACCGTCTTCAGGTAGAATGGCCTCCACCAGTGACCTGACGGGAGGTGTTCGAGATGAAAATGTTTTTGGCGGACCAATGGGTCGAAAGATCGGAAAAGATCGAAGTGAGAAATCCTTACGACGACAGCGTGGTCGATACCGTGCCTCGGGCCAGTTTGGCGGACGTGGACAGCGCGCTGGAGACCGCCCGGCAGGGGGCGGACCTCATGAGGCGCATGGACGCCTACGAGAGGTATGAATTGCTGGCCAAGGCTACGCGTTTGGTTGAAGAGCGCAGCGAGGACCTGGCCAGGACCATTACCCTGGAGGAAGGCAAGATCATCGGGGAGGCCCGGGTGGAGGCCTCGCGGGCCGCCCAGACCCTGGAGGTCTCGGCCGAAGAGGCGAAACGGGTGACGGGTGAGATGATTCCGCTGGGCGGCGCGCCCGGCTCGGGCAACCGCCTGGGGTTCACCCTGCGGGTTCCCTGCGGCGTGGTCGCGGCGGTGACGCCGTTCAATTTTCCGCTGAACCTGGTGGCCCACAAGGTGGGTCCCGCTCTGGCCGCCGGAAACAGCGTGATCATCAAGCCTGCCAGCGACACTCCGCTGTCCGCGCTGAAGCTCACCGAGATCATGCTCGAAGCCGGATTCCCGCCGCCGGCCGTTCAGTGCATCACCGGGGGCGGAGGCCGCATAGGGCGGGCCCTGTGCGCAGATCGGCGGGTCCGCAAAATCACCTTCACCGGCAGCCGGGACGTGGGGGAGGACATCTGCAAGACGGCCGGGTTGAAAAAGGTCACCATGGAGTTGGGCAGCAATGCTCCGCTAATCGTCATGCCCGACGCCGACCTGGAGAAGGTGTGTCAGGCCATCCTGGCTACCGGCTACAGCAACGCCGGTCAGGTTTGCATCAGCGCCCAGCGGGTTCTGGCGCTGTCCGACGTCTATGGAGAGCTCGGCGAGGCCCTGAGTCCCAAGGTGAAATCCATGAGCTTCGGTGACCCGCTGAGCGAGGGCGTCAGCATGGGACCGATGATCCGGGAGTCCGATGCCGAGCGCGTGGAGTCCTGGGTGCAGGAGGCTGTTTCAGGCGGAGCCCGGCTCCTGGCCGGGGGAGATCGTGACGGAACCCTGCACTCGCCGACACTGGTCGGGGACGTGGACCCTGCCATGCGGATTTCCTGCGAGGAGGTGTTCGGTCCGGCGGTGGCGCTCAGTTCCTGCGCGTCGGTGGATGAGGCTGTCAGGCTCGCCAACGATACCCACTATGGGCTCTCCGCGGGAATCTTCACCGAGAATCTGGATTGGGCCATGAAGTTTGCCCGCGAAGTGGACTCCGGCAACCTGCATGTCAATTGGGGCCCCCAGTGGCGAGCCGATCTGATGCCCTACGGCGGGCTGAAGGAGAGTGGATTCGGCAAGGAAGGCCCCAAGTACGCCATCCATGAGATGACGGAACAGAAAATGGTGGTCTTGCACCTGAAGTAAGGCTGGGGAGCCCATGCGAATTCGAAAGGCAGTGATTCCGGCGGCTGGTCTGGGGACCCGGTTTCTTCCGGCCACCAAGGCCCAGCCAAAGGAAATGCTACCTCTGGTGGACAAGCCCCTGATCCAGTATGTGGTCGAGGAAGCCGTGGCCTCCGGCATCGACCAGGTGATCATCGTGACCGGCAGGGGGAAGGGTGCCATCGAGGACCATTTCGATGTGGCTTACGAGCTGGAAAGAACCCTGGAGGAACGGGGGAAGAGCGATCTGCTGCGGCAGGTTCGGGCACCTTCCAATCTGGCCACGGTCTCCTTTGTTCGGCAAAAGCAGGCCCTTGGATTGGGGCACGCCGTGCTGACCGCCAGGCACCTGGTGGGCGATGAGCCCTTTGCCGTGCTGCTGGGCGATGACATCATCGACGCCCCCACGCCATGTGTCGGTCAGATGATGGAGGTTTTTGAGCGATACGGAACTTCGGTGCTGGCCACGCAGGCGGTGCACGGTCCCGCCATCAGTCAATACGGTGTGATCGAGGAAGAAGCAGTGGCGGGAGCCGCCGAGTCGGACGTCTTCAAGGTGCTCGACCTGGTGGAGAAGCCTTCCTTCGAGCAGGCGCCTTCCAACCTGGCCATCATCGGCCGTTACCTGCTGACACCGGAAATCTTCGAGGTTCTGGGACGGACGGCTCCCGACCGGGGCGGAGAGATTCAACTCACCCATGGGTTGCGCGGTCTGCTGGACAGCCAGGCCATTCACGCTCTCCGTTTTGAGGGGAAACGGTATGACGCCGGCGACAAGCTGGGTTTTCTGGAGGCGACCGTCGAATTTGCCCTCAAGCGAGAGGATCTGGGCAAGCGGTTTGCGGAGTACCTGAGTCAACTGCGAGCCGAATCCGGAGCCGAGGCTGGTGAAAGTGGATTTGCTCCTGCGGTAGGAAAGAAGAGATTCGCCCCTCCCGAACCTGCCGGGAGGGGGAAAGCCTAGGTGTGCCTGAAAGCAGTGAAGTGAAAAAAAATTACTGGTCGGCTGTCCCGGAAAGGACAGCGAATAGATGGACTGACTTCGTTGCTGAAAGGGGCCCTTTTTCCTTCAGGAATCTCTGCTACCAGAGGATCCCCTTGTCACGCCCGGCGCGGGTAGAACAGCTTTCTAAATGGGCGTCACTGGAAACCGAGCTGAATTGGTTTTGAGTGTAAACTATATTTCTTATCTGTCAAGTAAAAAAAATCACAAATACCTTTAGCGGGCCATGAAGCACATTGTAGTGGGGACGGCCGGCCATATCGATCATGGCAAAAGTACCCTGATCAAGGTGCTGACGGGAGTGGATCCTGACCGCCTCAAAGAGGAAAGGGAGCGGGGGATCACCATCGACCTGGGTTTTGCCAGCCTGCAGCTCGGCGACCGGTTGAGAGTGGGCTTCGTGGACGTTCCCGGCCACGAGCGCTTCGTCAAGAATATGCTGGCCGGCGTTGGAGGAATCGATGCGGTGCTGCTGGTGGTGGCGGCCAACGAGTCCATCATGCCGCAGACCCGGGAACACTTCGATATCTGCAGGCTCTTGTCCATCCCGCGAGGGTTGGTGGTGATCACCAAGTGCGATCTGGTCGAGAGGGAGATCGTCGATCTGGTTCAGTTGGAGTTGCAGGACTATCTGCGCGGCTCCTTTCTGGAAGGAGCCCCTGTCATTCCCTTCAACGCATCCAGTCAAGAGGGACTGGATTCCATCAGGCAGGCCCTGACCGAAATGGGTGACGGACTGCCCCCCCGCAATCGGGATCTTCCCTTTCGGTTGCCGATCGATCGATGCTTCAGCTCCAGGGGATTCGGAACGGTGGTCACCGGGACGCTGGTGAGCGGCACGATTCGAAAAGAGGGAGAAGTAGAACTCTATCCGACCGGGAAGCGGTCTCGGGTGAGGCACCTCCAGGTCTATTCCCGCGAGGTCGATCAAGCCGAGGCCGGTCAGCGGACGGCCCTGAACCTGCAAGGGGTGGAGGTCGGCGAAGTCCACAGAGGTGTGCAACTCTCGGTTTGCGGGCGTTACCGGGCTGTCTCGCGCTGCGATTGCCGGCTCTCGCTGTTGGAATCTTCGCCGGTGACGCTCAGGAATCGCAGCCGGGTGAGGTTCCACCTGGGCACCACGGAAGTGCTGGCCGAAGTCCGCCCCCTGAAACCGAAAACGCTGGCTCCCGGTCAAACAGGCCTGGCGCACCTGGAGTTGGAGAAGCCGGTGCTGGCCCTGGTGGGAGATTCCTTCATCCTGCGGCGGACCTCGCCCATGATTACCGTTGGAGGGGGAGTGGTCCTGGATATCTTTCCGCCGCCACGCCGCCGAACTCGGGATCTGGATCGGAGACTGCAGTTCCTTCAGGCCATGGATTCGGACGATCCGACGACCATGATCGGACGACTGACGGCCAGAGAGGCCGCCCGAGGCATTGACGAAGACCGGATCCTTTCTCAACTGCCTGTTTCCAGGACCACCGTCCGCAAGCTCTTGTCCCGACTGGTTCAAGAGGGACAGGTATTCCGGCTGGGCCAACACCCCTTGCAAGTGATGGATCGAAAATGCTTCGATGGCCTCTGCCGGCAGTCCCTGGCGCTCATCCGGGACTACCAGCAGCGCCAAGCGCTGTCGGCGGGGCTCCCGAGGGAGCAGCTCCATTCCAGCCTGTTTGCCGGCGTTTCCCAAAGCGTGTTCAAGTCGGTGCTGGCCCACCTGTGCGACCGGGACCTGGTCGAGCTGGACCGGGATCGGGTGCGGCTGCGCGGCTCGGGCGTACGCTTGAGCGCCGATGAGGCTCGGGCTCTGGACACCATTGAACAGGCCTTCCGCAGTACGGGTCTACAGGTTCCCTCGATCGAGGAGGTCATCCGGGATGTCGCCCTGCCGCAGGAACAGGCCAGGCGGCTGGTGGCACTGCTGACCCGCCAAAAGAAGCTGGTCAAGGTGAGCGAAACCCTGTTCTTCCACGCCGACTCCATCGAAGACGTCAAGAAGAAGCTGCGGGAGCACAAGAAACGGGAAGACCGCATCGATGTCCCTACCTTCAAGAAACTGGCCGACGTTACCCGCAAGTACGCCATCCCTCTGCTGGAACATCTGGACCGGGAGCGGGTGACGCGCCGGGCCGGCGATTTACGAGTGATTGTCTAGCCGGCGGGTCCATTGGAGCGGCGTCGGTAGCGGCCTCGCCCGCCGCCACCGACAACAGCCACTCCGCCATCTTCGACAGCCCACGGCCCCCATGCTCGAACGCCCGCTTTCCCACTACCTCCCAGCCTGCGTCCATCACGGACACCTGCTGCTTCTGTGAACCCCAGTCGACACCAACAAACCAGTGCTGCTTCAATGGGCACCTCCTCGCCCTTCCCTGGATCCACGGGCCGCAACTCCAAGGGCTCCGGATCCTCCAGCGACCCTTGGGCCAGGTCACGCGCCCAGTCGCCCATCTGGACATGCCGGCGTTCGAACAGGTCCGAGCCGGCATAGTCCGCCTCGACCCGGTTTCGGACCACATGCGCCAGGGCCGCCTCAGCCGCCCAGTCCCGGAAGGTCGGGCGGAAGCCGCTGGCTACCGCCGCAATTCCAAGCTCCCGTAGCGGTCGGCGTCGTCTCCGAGTTTGCTCTGGAGGTTCCTGACCAGGACTCGCAGGGCGACCTTGGCAGAGGGCGTGTAGCGTTAGCCCGAAAATTGGCACGGAAGCGATTGGCAGGTCAATGCACGTCCCGCGTTGAGCGAGAGCATACCCAGCAACTCGTACTCGCTAGCCGTGAGCAGGACAGGGTGGCTATCCAGGCGACTTGGCGCTGTTCATAGCGGATGGGCAGCGCGCCGTCCCCAATGACGGTATTGGCCTTTTCTGAAGTAAATCACCATAAATTCATGAGTTCTGCGCAAGTTGTCACGCCTAATCCATACAAGTCTGGTTAATTTATGAGTTACTCTTGGCGAAAATTCCGCATAGCCCCCGACCTGTGTATTTCGGAGGCCTTCGCACTGCGGGTCTGCCAAGGAGCGCACGCTCCAGTACGAGTCCTTGGGAGGTTGACTTTGCGAGGCGAAGGTCACGGAATCGAAGGTTCCCATTCGATGCAAATGCCGTCCTGCTATTCGACACGTTATGAAAAGGCTCGTGCGCTCGACCCAAAGAGAGCATCGAATTACATCGCCCACACGATGATCGGAGACCCCGAAGCCGACGCGGTGATCGAACAGCTTGCGCCCCTTGGACAGGAAAAGGCGATGCAATTTTTCAGGGCGGCTCTGGATAAGCGGGACGCCAGCGTTCTGCAGGAAGCCCCGCCCTTGGTTAGGGACTTTTTCGAAAGGATGGAGTCCCCACCCGATTGGTTGGACTTATCGGCCCTGACCCCAGCCTGCCGCATGTTTCACCGGAATTCGAGACTGGTTCTGGGGGCATTCGTAGGAGGTGTTCTTGTAGAAGGATTCTCAACGAACATCAGCAAGTCGTTCTTCATCACCGGGCGGGTGCGTGATCAGGGCATCAGACGCTTGAAACAGAATAACCGTCACCTGATCGAGATATTCATGCCGGGCGGCCTGGAAAAGGATGGGGACGGATGGAAACTGTCTGTCCGTATCCGGATGGTCCACGCACAGATCAGACGCCTGCTGAAGCACTCGGAGGACTGGGATACGGACTCCTGGGGCGTGCCGCTTAGCGCGGCACACCTGGGCTTTGCGATTACCGCTTTTTCAGCCAGGTTGCTGCGACATATGAAAAACCTGGGTGCTGAATACAACGACGATGAGCGAAAAAGCTTTATGAAGGTTTGGCGCTACTCAGGGTATTTGATGGGTATTCCCGAGACGATTCTGTTTCGCGATGAAGCCGACGCCCTGAGGCTGTTCGAGATTGGCCTCATGTGCGAGCCTCCGCCCGAGTTGGAATCTATCGTGATGGCGAACTCGTTGATCAACTCCTCTCCATTGATCATAGGGGTCGAAAACCCAGCCGTGCGTCGCACCCTTGCAAAGCAGGTGTTCAATATATCGCGCGCGCTCATCGGGGATACTCTTGCCGATGGTCTGATGTATCCAGCCGGCTCGACACTTGGAGTCTTGCCATGGCACCGACTGCAAGAGCGTTGTCACCGCCTCGTGGAGAAGATCCTTCCAGGACGTGCTCAAAACAACAATTTCACCAGATTCACCTCTCTGCTGGAGGCCTCGATGTTCGACGAGGCAGGCATCAGCTTCAGATTACCTGACCACGTACACGCAGAGGAATCCAGCAAATGGTGAGCCTTGCTGGTGCTGTGACCGCCTCTGTCTGCTCACGGTAAGCAGGAGCTGCCTTGATGGGACGAAGTGATCTTCATTCGACTGTGCCGTTGGATCAGCGTCCTCAAATCAGTGAGTTCATAGCGGCATCCAATGTGTCGCCCCTGATTGGTTGAACAGATAAGATACACCATGTTCTCAGTACTTCAGCCTTAGGGATCCCGGCGGACTTTATCGGTCAGTGATGTAACGTTTTTTATATAAATGACTTATGGATTTACAGACGGTGTGCTGCCCCCCAATATGCCCCCCGTAAAAAAACGATTTCTCTGGCTCTTCGTGGCCGTATCAGGACGGTTGGCCCCGACCGAATGGCGACCACTGGCGGAGCCGGCCATTCCGGTTTCCCCACAGGGGGGACCTGAGGTCCCTGAGAAGGAAATCAGTCCAGCAACGGGTTCCGGGGTGCTCTGGCATGCCAGGGGCTTGGAAATGGCGGCCTGCCCGGAAAAGCTCAAGGATTCACCGGGAATCTGGTAACGGGGCGGAGTTCTAAAGCAGTCCCTGAGACACCACAAGAGGCCTCCCGTCCAGGCCCGTGCCGCCAGCAATGTGGCGGGCGACCTGTGGGCGGAAGCGATCGGCACGGAATCCGGCCAGCCGCATCGGGAAACTGGGGATAACTTGATGTCTGGCGATTTCCACATTCTTCCCACCCCGAAGCTCAAGCAAGCCGCCCGGGACTGTCCTCTGCTCGAAGGCAACCTGGAAGGTTGGATCATCTGCTGCTCCCGGCGCTTCTTTCCGCTGGCCCGCCGCATTGCCGGCGACGACAGTCTGGCCGAAGACGTTCTTCAGACCAGCTGGATCAAGATCCTCCAGTCTATCAACCATGCTTGCTTTGAAGGGCCGAAGGCTTGCCCCTGGGTCCACAAGATCGTTGCCAACACTGCCGAGAATGTCCGCCGCCAGCGGGAGCAGCGCGGCGAAGTGGCTTCCCGCGAAGAAGTCGATTTGCATCCTGGTCCGGAAGCGCTCGCTCAGGAAAAGGAACTGCTGGCCTTGTTGGCGGAAATGATCCCGATGCTGCCGGGTACCTACCGCCAGGTCCTCGACTTGCGCCTGTACCAGGGCCTCTCCACCCGTCAGACCGCAGAACGTCTTCATATCTCCCGCTCGAGTGTTTCCACCCGCCTGAGCCGTGCCGTCCGTCTGCTCAAAGGCCGCCTCGATGCCCGCTTGCGGTTGTTATCTCCCGAAGATTCACAACAATCCTGAGTGCCCCCTCGAAAAATAGTTGTGACCAACAGCCGTTTCGATTGTTTATAGGGGTAGAGGCGTAAGAGCCAGTCAATTACCACCAGCTCAATACACAGAGGGAGGGAAACAAATGATTCTAAAACAGTTCACCATTGTGGCTCTCCTTGTTGCCCTGTTCGCTACGGGGGCGCCGCTGGCTGCTTACTGTCCAACAGTGGGTCAGGGAAGCTGTCCAACTTCCGGGAGTTGTCAGTACGACGACTCCTACTGCGCCCAAGCGTATGGTTGTAGTACTTGGGGTCCGCCCTATTGCTACTACGACCTATACATCTGCAAGGGGCACAACCAGCTTTGCACCAGGGGCTGCATTTGCCAGTGAGAATTGGCCCACAATTCAATCGGAGGTAAGACATGAAAAGAAGAACGAAAAGCCAATTTCTGTTGACCTTTCTTCCGGTTCTTATCGGGCTTGTGCTTCCACTGACGGCCGAAGCTCAATGGACGCCATTCACCGCGCGATATCAGGAGCGTATTTTACGCGAACTGCCTGATGGCACGGAGGAAGTAATTGCAGAGTTTTCAGGTGAATTGTCCCGTTCCTCTTCAGGGTCCGAATGGCGAACCAAGGTCGGTATGAGCAATGGACAGACCGTGGGAAAAGGTCACGCGAAATTCAAGGACGCTGCCACGGGAAACATCCACCATATCGACCATGATCGGAGGAGTGTACGCAGTCTTGGACAAAGGCCAGTTCCATTCCTGCCTTCTCCTAACTTCGTTCCACCTGAATCAGCTGCCGTGGGGACACAAGTCATCAACGGCGTGAGTTGCGTGGGTAAACGAGTCATGGTGAATGGCGATTTTGTCCCGGGTGCTCATTGGGTTTCTGCAACCCTGCACCTTATCGTTAAAGAGGATATTACTTTTCCTGACGGAACCCGACGAGTCGTAGAATATTCTGACTTCCAATACGGAGAACCGGATTCGTCAGTCTTTGCGATTCCGGAAGGCTACGCAATGAATTAGTAGTCCGGCTCCACGGCTGGGTGTCCAGATCATCTCAAGTGAGGGCCGGATCATTTTCGGCCCTCACAGTCTTTTGCCTTATTCACGCTTGATCCACACATCCCATCCTGATTGCAAAATCGAGCATCTAGGGAGGGGCTTGAACCGGAACTTCGCCCCCTCGGGCAGCTCTTCTATTCTTGTTGAGCCAGGTAAGCTTTACGGAATTATGAAGGTGTGATCTCACAGTAGCATAGAGCCACGGTTTCTCCTCCGACTTCCGCCAAACTCCCATTATGTAAACTTCCATAACCCCTGGAGATCCCCCACACCCGTCACCGCCGGGAGACTTCCCTTGAAGTTACCCGGCGGCGACTATTGTCTCTTGACTTCGTGCTCGATCACCTGGAGTTACCCTGGCTGGGGACCGAGCAGGAGAAGGTCTCCTGCTTTGAGCAGCTCGGGATCGAGCGAGACCTGCTGCCCCGCAGGGTCTACGCCGGCCACGACAAGGGGCTGATCCATTATTTCCCCCTCAAGACGCCGATTGCCGTGGGGCCGGAGGCGGCCGTATTTGTCTACGTCGACCCCGGCATGGGAACCCGTAGTGAGCTGGACTCCTGGGGAGAGGCCCAACGCGAGCTTTGGAAAAAGCTCCGCAGGTACGGCCGACGTGTCGAGGTGGTTGCGGTCGCCTGGGAGCAGAAGCTCCTGGACCGCGCAGGCCGGAGGCTCCGATCCTGGGCAGCCAGAAAAATGAGCGAGGTTGCAGATTAACGGTTTGGAGCAGGAGAGGAGACCGACGATTTCCATCTCTGGGGGTCACGCCGGTGCCCGCCTAGGGGTGTCTATCTTTCCGACGGGGGGTGGGCATCCAAGGTGGACATGATTTCGACTTCCCCAACGGACTTCTCTCAGAGGGCGGAGCCCTCCCCGTTGTGGTCGAAAGCTTCCCCGAAACGCCGCGATGGGGGGCCAGGGGGAAACTCCCCCGCAGTCGGGGGTTCGAAGGGGCGGAGCCCCTCGCCAGCCCCAACGTATGACGTTGGGTAGGCTGGCTCCCCTTTATTACGCGTTTCGGACCGGCCCCGCTGTCCCCGCCCCGCGACAGGAAACGCGCCTGGACCCGCTCCCTCCTCTTCCGGAGAACGCGACCGCATGGTGGGTCCCGATCCCCGGCGGTGAGGTCCCCTCACAACCTCCTCCTCCCCTCCAAGGTTGTGGAAGCAACAGCAATCGTATCGAGTCGGGATCGGTTGAGTCAAGGCCCTAGATCGGGACAAGTGACTGATTATTCAGACACTTATGGAAGACATCGGATGCCGGTGGACCGTATGGGAGGGGAATGGAAAGACTCCCGGCCTGAAGACGGATGCCCAAGCCGCAACGATCGGGCCAGTGCCCTGGCTGGCCGGAGACATGGCCGAGGACGACAAAGAGGCCCTCATGTTCCGCCAAGCCATCACTCAAACCGATTGGGACACCGTAGAAGGCCATGGCGGCTTCGATGACGTCATGGAGAAGGCCGTCCAATAGGAGCAGGAAAACCCGGCCTCCGACGCCCGCGAAAGGATCGACGATTTCCGCCTCCGGGGGTCAAGGACGTGGCGTCGTAGAGGTGGCCCACTTACAAAGCGGGGGTGGCTCACCAGGTGGCGCACGCTTTTGACCACCGCAACGCTTCTCTCTCAGAGGGCGAAGCCCTCCCCGTTGTGGTCCAGGCTGTGCCCGGAAACCCACATTGGACGCGGGTTGGCACGGATTCTGCGCACCTGCTGCGATAAAGCCAAGCGAGGCTGCGCCTCGCGGGTCCCCCTCCCGCCCGACGAAACGGCGCGCCGTACGGGAGGTGTGCTGGTGGTGAGAGCGACCCCACCTTTTTCGGCGCTGATGCGCCATCGGGGAGTGTTCACCGGCGCTTCCAGCGGCGCGCGACAAACACTCCCCTTAAGGGGAGGTCGCTCTCACCACAGAGATCCCCTGGCGCGAAGGCCATCAAGCGCTGCTGAGGCCTGCGGCCCTCAACTCGGGCCGGCCAGGTAGCCGGCCCAATCATCCATGAGCCGGCGCCGGCGCTCGAACAGGTCCGAGCGGCGGTAGGCCGCCTCGATCTGGCTGCGGGCCTTGTGCGCCAGCGCAGCCTCCGCCACTTCGCGAGGATGATCCGTCTCCTCGGCCGCCCAGTCCCGAAAGCTTGACCGGAAGCCATGGGGCACCGCCGCGATCTTCAGCTCCCCGAGCAGTTCCGACAGCGTCTTGGTCGCGAACGGCTTGCCCCTCCGGCTCGGAAACACCAGCGGACTGCCGCGACCGATTGCCCGCGCCTCCTCCAGGATCCCCAGGGCACGACAGCACAGCGGGACCCGGTGTTCGCGATTCCCCTTGGTGCGCGGGGCCGGGATGCTCCACACGCCCTGGTCGCAGTCCATCTCGGTCCAGACCGCCCCGCTAACCTCCCCGGAGCGTGCCGCCGTCAGCACCAGAAACTCGAAAGCCAGCTTCACCACCGGCCTCACCCTCGACGCCCGCACCGTCTCAATCGCCGCGGCCACCTCCCGATGCGGCAAGGCCCGCCTGTGGCTCACCCCGTTGCCCTGCGCTCCCAGCACCGGGCCGATCCGGTCGCAGGGGTTGTCGGGCCGAAGATCCATCGCCACCGCCCACTCCATGACCGCGCGGATGCGCTGGCGCAGCTTCCGGGCCGTGGGCGGCGTCTCGTGCCAGATCGGAGCCAGAATCCCGATCACGTCGGCACTGCTTACCTCGGAAACCGGCATCCCGCCGATGCGGGGCAGAGCGTAGCGCTCCAGGCTGCTCAGCCACAACTGAGCATGCTGAGGGGACCGCCAGCCCGGCCGCAGTTGGTTGTAGACCTGGTAGGTCGCCTCGGCGAAGGTGGGGGTTGACTCGTTGCGCCGCTTCTCCGAGAGGGGATCGCCGCCTTCGCGGGCCAGCTTTCGGTTGGCGAGCGCCTTCTCCCGGGCTTCCTTCAGCGAGACCAGGGGGAATCCGCCCAGTCCGAGCTCAGCGCGGCGGCCACGGATGGTGAGGCGCTGAATCCAGCCCCGGCTGCCTGAGGAACGCACATCGAGATAGAGCCCTTGGCCGTCACAATAGCGTCCGGACTGGCTCACGCTGCGGACAAAGAGGGGCGTGAGCGCGTTGTCGGGATGACGGCTGCGGGGCTTGCGTTGCGGGGGGCGTCTGGGAAGCGTCATACCCACCATTATACTCACCGCAATAGGGGGGATGCAAGGGTACGGTGGGGAACGCTACGGGAATGGATGGATGCTCAATCATGCTCATAAAATACTGTAGATAAGTCAGTTATATACACTATGGGACTTGGTTGGACGATCAAGTCATTCTGAATGGGCCTCCCCTCCGGGAAGGCGGGAAACCGAGTCGGCTTTTCTCAATTTTGCAGGGGGTCCGCGCTGTTCCTGGGCGCGCTCGGAAAAGATCCTGCCGCCGCTTTCGAACTATTGCGAAAACCCAATGGTTCCATTCGCGATCAGGCAAAGCGGTGATGCCGCCACCCACCATTTCGTACGATTCTTGCGCTGTTTGAGCCAGATCCCGGAGAAGGGATTTCCGATCCCCAGCGTGTTGAAGCTCAGCTTTCCCTTTGAAAAAGTCTCGACGGCGGCAACGGGTAAACGACTCCAACCGCAACTCCGCAGCTCTCCCCGAACCCACGACACTGCGGGGGGCAGGGACATTTGAACTATCGGATGTGCGGACGGCAACTCCGGCGGTTGGAGTGGAGCCGCGAAGCGGCGCCAGCACGTAAGCCGGGGCATAAGCCCATTGGAAGGATTCAGGGAGTGGCCACGGGCGTGGCGGGTTGCGAGATGCCGCTCCCGGACGGATTCAACCGGTGAAACTCCACCAGTGCCGTTTTCGAGGCTTTCTTTCTTCCCAGCCGCTGGTAGAGGAGATGTAGCCAGTAGTGCAGCCGGGAATCCTCCGGGTCCAGGTAGGTGGCGTCCTCAAACGCCTGGGCAGCCTTCCTGAATTGGCCCAGGCGCCAGTGGATTTCTCCGACCAGGATGTGGGTGTTCTTCAGCCTTGGCTGGGCTTCCACCGATTTCAGGGCAAAGCGAAGGGCCCCCTTGGGCGAGTCTTCCAGCAACAGGCGGGCCATGCTCTGATAGGGATAGCTGTAGCCTCGAAAGAAGGTTTGCTCGATGAGGGCGATGCTTGCCTCGAAGTCTTGGCGAGCCCTGTCCTTTCGACCCATTTTCTGGAAGGCGCGGCCTCGATGGTAGAGGGCCTGAACGTAGCTGGGTCTGTGTTGGAGAGCGTTGTCGAAAGCCCTGACGGCGGCCTGGGGGTTATCGTTCACTGATGTCTGGTGGAGTCCCCAGAAGAATGAAAGCTCGGGATCGGTGGGGGTCTGGAGGAAGGCCTGCTCCATTTGGGACTCGAACATCCGGTGCTGCCTGGACGAGAAGTAGCAGATGGCCAGAGTCTTGCCCAGACCTGGAATTTCGGGCCGAAGGTCCTGAGCTCTCTTCAGATGGGGAATGGCGCGGTCATAGCGGGCCTGTCGAAACTGGACCATCCCCGCCAGGAACAAGGCCTGCGGATTGTGGGGGGAGCCCGCCAGGAGCCGGGTGGCCACCCTCTCGGCCTGGTCCCAACGCCTCGACTTGACGAGCGTTTGCAGGATCTCCAGGCGAGACCGCCGCTTGAGTTGGGGTTTCGAGGGTTTTTGAGACTTCTGGAGAGCCGTCGCACTGCAGAAAGCCGGCATGCCCAAGCCCCCGAGGCAGAGGGCCAGAACGACTCCAAGCGCCGCTGATCTTGGGGGACGGGTGGTCAAGCTCACCTCGATCCTCACGGAAAGGACCAGTCGTAAGAAAGTGAACACTGCTGCTAGAGGATTCGCTTGTTTATTCTATCGCGTCCGCGGAGCTTTCCTTCAAAAAAAGAGAGGCGCAGGAGGAGCAGGGGCGATTGTCCGAGCCGTTTGACAGAGGTTGATAGAATACCCGGCACCGTTTCGATAACTGTCATGAGGTCGTTCCAGCCTGGAGGAAGGTGAACCGATGCTTCGAACCGTTCAGTTTCTGATTTTGTCGGTGGCGATGATCCATCATGCCGGGGGGGCTGTCGCCGCCGGCGAGTCCGCCTATTTTGAGTACGACAGCCTGGAGACCCTGTTCACCGGCGGGGTCCTTACCGAGGGAGCGGCAGCCGCGCCCGACGGCACCATCTATTTCAGCGACATCACCTTTACCCGCACCGCGGGTATGCAAGCGGGGCACATCATGAAGTACGACCCCAAGACGGGTGAAGTCAGCGTCTATCGATCCCCCAGCGGCATGTCCAACGGCATCAAGTTCGATGCCCGGGGGAACATGATCGTGGCCGAAGGGGCCGACTTCGGGGGGCGGCGTGTCACTCGGACGGACATGAAAACCGGCAAGAGCGTGATCATCGGGAATTTCTATAACGGGCGACAGTTCAATGCCCCCAACGACATCAGCATCGATCTCAAGGGTCGGATCTACTTCTCCGATCCCCGCTATGTCGGCCACGAGCCCCTGGAGCAGGGAGTGATGGCTGTCTACCGGATCGACCCGGACGGATCGATTCATCAGATCATCACCGATGCGGGAAAACCCAATGGAGTCTGCGTCTCGCCTGACCAGAAGACGCTCTACGTGGTGTCCAACGACAACGGCAACTTCGACATCTTCCAATTTTCGCAGGACGTTCCTTTCCACAAGGGAAGAATGGCCCTGTTGGCCTACGACCTGAGTGCCGAGGGAACTGCGACCTTCAGGAAGACGCTGGTGGACTACTATCCGCAGGACGGACCCGACGGACTGGTGGTGGATGCGGAGGGGAACCTCTATGTGGCGGTTCGGGATCAGACTCGTCCCGGCATCTACGTCTACTCTCCCGAGGGCAAGGAACTCGACTATCTTCGTACGCCCGATCTGCCGACCAACGTGGGTTTTGGCCGCGGAAAAGAGATCAAGACGCTCTACATCACTTCGGGGGACAAGCTCCAGCGGGTCAGGACCAAAAAACCGGGATATCAATTACCCTCCCAATAGAGCCGGGCGGGCCTTCGGAGGAATTCCGGGCGGCCTTTGGACCGTTGATTTGCACCTGCCCCGGGCTAGGACCCATGGCAAATCCTGAACAGAATATTCGGTTGGAGCAGACTCAGGTGGTCACCGAGCCGGTGTGCATCGGCTTCATGGGTCCCGGGGTCCAACCCGTGCTCTCGACTCCCTCCCTGATCATGTGGCTGGAGATGGCCTCCCGTCAGGCAGCGGCCCCGTTGCTGCAACAGGATGAAGAAACGGTGGGAACGGCCATGGATCTGAAACACCTGGCCCCCACCCCGTTGGGCATGAAAGTCACCCTGAAGACCCGGATCGTCGAGGTCGCGGGGCGGAGAATCCGGTTTCAGCTTGAAGCCTTCGACGAAGTCGAGAAGATCGCGGAAGGCTGGCACGAACGCGCGCGCGTGTCGGTTCCCCGCTTTGCCTCCTACCTGGAAAGCAAACGCCCCCAAAAACCATGAGGCGGACCGAACCGGAACAAGCTCCCGCAATCGGACGGTCGGGCCCTTGCCACTGTAACGGGCATAGAAGATGATCCTGCCGGCTGCGTTGGTGGTTTGCCGGGTTGCGTTGCTGGCGGCCGGGTTGGCTTCATCCGGTTCGGACCCGGTTGCTCAGGGTGCCCGCTACCTGGTGGACCCTAAACAAAGCCGGGTTTCCATTCATCTGGGTACTGACGGACTGCTGGGCCGTTTTGGTCACCGACATCTGATCCGTGCTCCGGTGGCCTCGGGGCGGGTCTCTTTCGATCCGGCCACGCCCGAGCAAAACACCGTTCAGCTCAGCTTCAAGGCGGTGCAGCTTCAGGTGCTGGATTCCGAACTGGCCGAGGACCAGCGCGCGGAAGTCCAAAGGGTGATGCAGAGCCAGCAAGTTCTGCATAGCATTCGGCACCCGCTGATCCGGTTCGACTCCCGGCAGATGGAAATTCATGAGGGCGATTTTGTTCTGCGTGGTCACCTGACTCTTCGCGGGACCACCCGTCCTCTCGCCGTTCGCGGCCAACTGGAACGCAGGCCAGGCGGGATGCGTGTAAAGGGCAGGGCTCGCTTCAAGCAGACCTTGTTTGGCATTCAACCGGTGAGTACCTTCGCCGGCGCCATTCGGGTGAAGGATGAATTGGAGGTCCGGTTCCGGCTCGTCCTGATTCCGGAAGTTGACGAGAGTTCCGGCCCGAGAGGGGCGCCGGGGGATCCGGCGCTCCCACCGGGGGAGATCTTACAATGAGATGAGAGGAGGCATTCCATGGACGGATTGAAAGGCAAGGTGGCTATCGTGACCGGCGGTGCCAAGGGCATCGGCCGCGCCTGCACGCTGGGGCTGGGTCGGGAGGGAGCCTCGGTCGTGTTTGCCGATATCGATCAGGCGGCCAACCGGGAACTGCTGGCCATGGCCGAGGAAGAGGGGCTGGTGGTCCAGGCGGCGGCGGCAGACGTGGCCGACTCCGGCGAGGCGGCCCAGGTGGTTGACTATGCCGCCCAAACCTTTGGGGGAGTCGACATTCTGGTCAACAACGTCGGAATCCAGCCGCCGAGCTCCTACGTCAATGCCGTGGACACCCCGGAGGCGCTCTGGGATCGGATCATCGACGTCAATCTCAAGAGCTTCTTCCTGATGTCCAAGTTCGCCATTCCGCAAATGAGACTTCGGGCTGGAGGCGTGATCGTCAACATGGCCAGCGTCCAGGGCCTGCAGTCCATGAAGAAGGTCCCGGCCTACGCGGCCAGCAAGGGGGGCATTCTCTCCCTGACCCGCAACCTGGCCCTGGATTTTGCCGTCGACAACATCCGGGTGCTGGCCATCTGTCCCGGCGGCGTCGACACGCCCCTGCAGCAGGAGGCCTTTGAAGCCTCGGGCGGGGACGTGGCTGAGCTGAGAGCCAAGCTGGGCGCGGCCCATCCGCTGGGTCGGACAGCCGGTCCGGAGGAGATCGCCAACGTGCTGGTCTTCCTGGTGAGCGATCGGGCGTCCTTCATGACCGGCGAATACGTGTGCGTCGACGGCGGCATCAACGCCCGCGGCACCTGGGACGAGTGAGGGGCAGGATCGCTACCGCCGGCGATCTTCCTAGCGAAAGGTGAGGGCAACCTCCTCCAGGATGGGCGAGACCGCGCCGTGCGGAGTATTCAGGAAGGCCCGGTACTGGATCCAGCCGTGGCCCTCGGGACGGTCCGCCAGGGCCGAAGAGTGCTCGAAGTGGGACCCGGGGCCGGCAGGTCCTTCCCAGCGAGCCTTTTCCAGGTCCTGCTCGTCCGCGGCGGTTCGAATCTGAAAGCGGAGGCTGCTTCCATGGGGCGTTTGCCCCCGCCAGGCAAGGTCGGCGGGCTTCCGGTCGCCATAGTTGAAGGCCGACGAGATATAGGTGAACTCGTGGCGTCGATCATAGATGTTGCCGAGATCCACCACCGAATCGAAGTGGGGGCCGCGCACGGGGATCTCCAGGCGATGATCGGCTCGGAAACCCTCCGGACTACCCCAGTAGAGATAGGAATCGGTCAAGTGGTCGCCGAAGGATCCGATCCGGTTGGGATCGCCCTCGGACCGGTGGCAAATAATGAGGATATCCGCGTAGCCGTCGCGGTTGAAGTCGGCCACCATGCTGCCGGTTCCGGCGTTGCTGGGTAGCTCGAACATGCGGTCGGAGCTGATGCCGTCCGGTCCCCCCAGGTAGATCTTGGTCATGGTGGCCCGGCTGGAGCCCGTGTTGTAGCTGGGGCAGATGAAATCCAGCCAGCCGTCCTGGTTCACGTCGCCCACCGTCAGGGTGATGAGTCCCTCGGTGGCGAACTCGAGCCTATCCTCGCTCTTGTATTCCCCGCTGGGATTCCCCCAATAGACGAAACCGGTGGTCTGGCGTTTCCCCAGCGAACCGCCCCGAGTCAGGATCACGTCCAGATAAGAGTCCCGATTGACATCGGCCACCTCGGATCCGTGCATTCCCTTGCTGTCGGGGATCAGGGTCTTGCGGCTCTCGGAAAATTCGCGACTGCCGTCGTTCCAGAAGATTCCCACCCCCTCGCCGCCTCCGAAGACCAGGTCGGGCCTGCCGTCCAGGTTGAGATCGGCCACGGTGGAGGTGCCTCCGCCGGGAACTTCGCTCCGCTGGGTCACCACAAACCCCTCCGGATTCCCCCAATAGATGAAAGCTCCCTTGACTCCGTCTTCCGGCCGGGGAGAGTTGCTGAGGATGACGTCCAGGTGACCGTCCTGGTCCAGGTCCGCGATGGAGGCCCCGGCGCTGCCCACGCCCATGAGGGCCGAGCGGCTATCGACCGAAAAGCCCTCGGAACTCCCCCAGTAGATATAGCTTTCCTGGCGCCAGCGGACGGTTTCCCCGAAGTTGGAGACCAGGAAGTCGACCCAGCCGTCGTCGTTCAGGTCGGCGGCGGCCCACTCGTAGGGGTCGACCGAGGGGAGTGAAAGGCGGTCTTCGGGCGTATACCGGCCCTCTCGGTTGCCCCAGTAGATGTAGGTGGGGACCACGCCCCCCCGGGAGCGGGACACGGTGTTCATGAACAGCAGGTCGGGATGGCCGTCCTTGTTGAAGTCCGAGACCAGGTTGCCGACCGCGCCCTGAGTGAAGAGGGAGGTGCGGCGAACATCGGAAAAGGTGCCCTCCGAGTTCCAGAGAATGACTGAGGGCACGTCGAAGGAAAAGTGCTCCTTGTAGTTGGAGACGATGATCTCGGGAAATTGGTCGTGGTTCAGGTCGGCCACCGATACTCCCCAGGCTCCCACCGTCTCGAATTCCTGCCGGCTCCCGTCGCTGAAACCCTTCTCCCCTCCCCAATAGAGGTAGGAATGGGTCAGACGGTTGTTGCTGGTGTGGTGGTTGGTAAAGAAGACGTCGTTGCGGCCGTCCCGGTTCAGATCGGCCACGGCGCAGGCTTTGGCGTTGCTTGTGGCCAGCTCCAGCCGCCGGTCGGGCTTGAATCCCTTGGCGCCATTGAGGTAGGCAAAGGAGACGGGACCCGTGCCGTTGGCGAAGACGATGTCCGGGCGCCCGTCGTTGTTCACGTCCCCCAGAGTCACCCAGTTGGCCTGGTGGGTGGGCAGGCTGGTCCGGCGAGCGGCGTCGAACCCCTTGGCCCCGCCCCAGTAGACGTAGGAGTCCACGTCGGGATTGCCGTCCCGTCCCTGGTTGGCCAGCACGATGTCGGGCCAATTGTCCCGGTTCAAGTCCCCGATAACGACCGAGGAGGCGCCCAGGGCCGGAAGGTCGGTCTGGTGATCACCGCTGTAGCCGTTGGCCGAGCCCCAGTAGATTCTGGAGGGAGACTCATACCCTCCGGTGGCGGCCCGATATTCCCAGAAACCGGCCGAGAAAGCGAAAACGATGTCGGGGAAGCCGTCCTTGTTGAGATCCTCCACGGCCGCGTGCTGGGCGGCCCGGCTGGGCAGCGTCACCTTGCGGGCGAAGGGATGAAAGCCCCATTGAGATTCGTCCTTGCGCGCCTCGAGCTCCTGGATGCCGCCGTAATAGACATATGAATCCATGCCGTCCCAGGTCCCGTTGGTGTAGTTGGCCAGGACCAGGTCCATCTGACCGTCCCCGTCCAGGTCGGCGGCAGCGGCATTTTGGGCGCCGTCGTTGGGGACGAAGGAGCGGCGCGAACCGTCGAAGTCCTTGCCGTTGCCCCAGTAGATGGCCGCATCCATCGCCTCCCGGTGGGGATGGGTATTGGAAAACACCAGGTCCAGGTAGCCGTCCTGGTTCAGATCCCAACTGTTCACCAGTTGGACCCGGCCTCGAGCCGAGACGTAGGTGTTGGCCCCGCCGTCGCCCAGTCGGCCGTCGGCGAAATCCTCAAAGGTGTGTTCACGCCAAACCAGCGCCGAAGGTGGCTCCGAGGAGTGAAGCGACCAGGGAACTGCAACCAGAACTCCTGCCAGCATCCACCAGGCGGAGCCGAGTCGGCTGTGTAAACGGAATGGCTTTGGTGATTTCATCGCTTCCTCCAACTCCAAATGGCTTGACCCGGGCGCCGGGACGTCCACAGGCTCGGCCGATGCGAAACTGGCCGGCCTTCGGAGAACAGGCGCTTGCTGGGGACGCTATTCCGACCCCGGCGGACCTGGCGTGTTCCCGGATTCCCCCGGGCCACGGCCCGTCATTGTACGCTGTCCCGCTGGATTTCCAAAGGCCGATAGACCTTGAGCCTCCCGGGTGATCATGCTATAAGTCGGGCCGCAACAGGCAGGTGGTCCCGCAGCCCTGAGTTTCCAAGGACAAGCCGGCAGGGCGGTTTGAGGCTCACGCCTCCGGCCGGTGCAGATCGCCATCCCCGCTTTGAATCCGATGCCCGACCGGGACAAGGCTTTCCCGATGGAACGCCTGGTCTACCCGCCCCGGTTTGGCTGTATCTGGAGGAGGTAGCCCCGTGAAACCCCTAACCGTTGTCTACGTGGAGGCGGACGGAGTTCCGGTGCCTTCCTGGGTCAAACAGGACCTGCAGCAGGCGGGGGTGGACTTGCGGATTCACCCCTGTACATGCGGAGAGGAGCTGTTGGGAGCGGCGGCCGATGCCGATGTGGTCTGGCTCTACGGGAATCCGGTCATCACTGCCGAACGCCTGCAAAAGCTGTCGCGCTGTGGAGCCATCCTGAGGACAGGAAGCGGTTTCGACAACGTTCCGGTGGAGGCGGCCACCCGTCAGGGCGTCATCGTGGCCCACACCCCCACCGCCGTCTTCGACGAAGTGGCCGACCATGCCATCGGTCTGCTGTTTGCCGTGATCCGCCAGATCGTGCCCCACGATCGCGCCCTGAGAGCGGGGCGCTGGGAACGCCGCGAGCACATTCATCGCTGGCATCTGCGGGGAAACACCCTGGGCCTGATCGGCTTCGGCCGCATCGCCCGCAGCGTGGCTCGCAAGATGCAGGGTTTCAAGCTGCGGATGCTGGCCTGCGATCCCTTGCTCGAACCGGAGGTGATCAGGGCCGAGGGCGTCCGTCCGGTCGAGATGGAGAGCCTGCTCTCCCAATCCGATTTCGTCTCCCTACACACACCCCTGAGTTCGGGAACCCGGCACCTGATCGGTGAAGCACAGTTGCGGTCGATGAAGTCGGAGTCCGTGCTCATCAACACCTGCCGGGGACCGGTCGTCGACGAGCAGGCCCTGATCCGGGCTTTGCAGCACGGTTGGATCGCGGCGGCAGGCCTGGACGTCTTCGAACCGGAACCCCTGGCTCCCACCAGTCCTCTGCTGGAAATGGAGAACGTGGTCCTTACCCCTCACGTGGCCGGCTGTTCCGACGTCAGCAAGGACTCCTTCTGGCGCCTGTCGGTGGAGACCCTGATTCGACTGGGGGAGGGGCGTTGGCCCGATGCCTGCGCCAATCCCGGCGTCACACCCAAGTGGAGTCTGCGGCGGTAAATTCGCCCTCAGGTCTTCGCCTGCAGCGCGGAGCCGGTTGCCACTTGGGTGAACCGGAATAGTCGGAGAAGACTCCCAGCCCCCCATGCCTGCCACCGCCTCCAAGCTAACCGCGAACGCCTCCAGGGAAGTTGCCCTCCGTTGCGAGTCCCTGGTAAAACGCTACGGCGAGGTCGTGGCCGTCGACGGCATACACCTGGAAGTCAGGATGGGAGAGTGTTTCGGCCTGCTGGGGCCCAATGGGGCCGGCAAGACCACCACCGTCGAGATCTTCGAGGGTCTCACCATTCCCGACGGCGGCAGGGTGGAGGTGCTGGGCCAAGGCTGGGGGGAAGGCAGTGACCGCGCTCTGAGGGAACGTCTGGCGGTACAGCTCCAGGAAACACAGTTTGCCGATCGCTTGACGGTGGTGGAAACCATTGCGATGTTCCGCAGCCTTTACAAGCGGGGATGGGAGCCCGACGAAGTCATCCGACTGGTTGAGCTGGAGGAGAAACGGGACGCCCGGGTGGGAAAGCTTTCCGGTGGCCAGAAGCAGCGGCTGGCCATCGCCTGTGCGCTGGTGGCGGCTCCCGAGGTGCTCTTCCTGGACGAACCCACTACTGGACTGGATCCTCAAGCCAAGCTGCAGCTCTGGGATCTGATCGAAAAGTTTCGTTCCCGGGGTGGTACCATACTGCTGACGACCCACTACATGGAGGAGGCCTCCCGCCTGTGCGACCGGGTGGCCATCATGGATCATGGGAAGGTGATTGCGCTGGACACTCCCAACGCGCTGGTGGAATGGTTGGGAGCCGACGAGATCGTGGAATTCAGCCTGGAGGGTTACGTCGCCGCCGACCGGCTCTCGCGGCTGCCCGGCGTACGCGGGGTGCGGAGCCGCGACGGAAATTACCTGCTTACCGTCTCCAGCGTGGCTGAAGCCCTGCCGGCCCTGCTGGCTGAAGTGAAGATTCACGAGGCCAGGCTGGTGGGTTTGACCACACACACGGCGACTCTGGAAGACGTCTTTGTGACCCTCACCGGGAGAAAGCTCCGAGATGCCTGATGTCATTGGCGCCAAGCCCCGCCACTCGCCGGAGCATAGGCTGCCGCCCGCCGATGCGGTGGAGACCGGACCGTTGACCGGCGCCGCCCCCGATCTCGAGGCGTCCGATCCTGGCGCAGCGCGACCGCTTCCCGGGGCCAGCCGCTACCGCCCGGTCAATCCGCTGCTGGAGCTCACGCTGGCCAGGATTCGGGAGTTCGTGAGGGAACCCGAGGCTGTCTTCTGGGTCTTCGTTTTTCCCGTTCTGCTGGCCGTCGCGCTGGGAATCGCCTTCCGCGAAACGGGTCCGGCAACTGTCCAGGTAGCCGTGGAAGCCGACGGGCGCCAGGGGCCGGGCTCGAGTTCCGGCCGGCTGATGGAATGGCTGGAAGGGCGTTCCGATATCGAGGCTGTCCTGCTGTCGCCGGAGGAGGCGGCGCGGGCGCTGCGTACGGGCAGGGTGGCGCTGGTGCTGGAGCCTGCTCCGTCGGAGGCTGCGGCGACCGGGAGTCCCGAGGCCGGAGAGACGGTCTCGCTCCCTCCGCCCCTTCCTGATTTGGATTCGGAGGGCCTGGTTTACCGTTACGACCCGACTCGGCCCGACAGCCGGGTTGCCCGCCTGGTCCTGGACGACGCCCTGCAGCGGGGCATGGGACGGGAAGATGTCGCCCGGGTCAGGGACGAAGCCGTGGCCCAGGCCGGAGCCCGCTACATTGATTTTCTGATTCCCGGGTTGGTGGGATTGAACCTGATGGGGAGCGGCATGTGGGGCCTGGGCTTCGCGGTGGTGCAGGCACGCACCCGCAAGCTGCTGAAGCTGCTGGCGGCCACCCCCATGCGCAGGACCCACTTTCTGCTGTCGTTCATGCTGTCGCGCCTGATTTTCCTGGCGCTGGAGGTGGTGGCCGTGATCAGCTTCGGTTGGATGGCCTTCGGCGTTTCCGTTCATGGTTCGATCCTGGAACTGGGGGTCATTTCGCTGCTGGGGTCCATGTCCTTCGCGGGCCTCGGACTGCTGGTGGCAGCCCGCACCCGAACCATCGAAGGAGTCTCGGGGTTGATGAACCTGGTGATGCTGCCCATGTGGCTGCTCTCGGGGACCTTTTTCGCCGCCACCCGCTTCCCCGAGTTCTGGCAGCCGGTCATTCAGGCCTTGCCGCTGACGGCGCTCAACGATGCCTTGCGGGCCAACATCAATGAAGGACTTCCCCTGGCCGCCAGCTTGCCGGATCTGCTGGTGATGGCGGCCTGGGGAAGTGTCAGTTTCCTGCTGGCCTTGCGGTGGTTCCGTTGGCAGTAGCCTCTTGAAGGGTGCCGGCAGCCCGGCCGGAGAGGGGTGAGCCGTGCCCCAGTCGTGCCGTGCGGACCCTTCGAGGAAAACCGCTGATCGATAATGAAGATGATCCACGAATGGATACAAGTGAACACGAAGACTGAGGATCTCCGTCGACGTAAATTGAACGACTCATACTCGACGCTGAGATCAACAAGATGCTTATCGTGCAGATCAAATAACTAACCACTAACCACTATTCACTTTTTACGTGGCCACGCCCCCGCCGCAAATGACGGGGCGGATCATACCGAGCGAAACAGGGGTCTATCAGGCAAGAGAAGGGGAGGTTAGGATGATGTTGCAACAGAGTCCGCAGCGAACGGTTCGACTGACGGTCGCGCAAGCCCTGGTGAAATTTCTTCAGGTGCAGTTCAGCCGGCGCGACGGGCGGTCCCGCCGCCTGATCCCGGCCGTCTTCGGCATCTTCGGCCATGGCAACGTGGCCGGCTTGGGGCAGGCGCTCTACGAGTACGGAGCCGATCTCCCCTACTATCAGCCCTGCAACGAGCAATCCATGGTGCATACGGCTGCCGGGTACGCCAAGGCCAACTACCGCCTGGCCACCATGGCCTGCACCTCCTCCATCGGGCCGGGGGCCACCAACATGCTGACGGGGGCGGCCACGGCCACCATCAATCGATTGCCGGTCCTGCTGCTGCCCTCGGACTACTACGTGACCCGCCACCAGGGCCCGGTGCTGCAGGAGCTCGAGCATCCGGTGTCGGCCGATGTGAGCGTGAACGACTGTTTCCGCCCCGTCAGCCGTTTCTTCGACCGGATCTCGCGGCCCGAGCAACTCCTGACGGCCCTGCCGGAGGCCATGCGGGTGCTGACCGATCCGGTCGAGACCGGAACCGTCACCCTGTCGCTGCCCCAGGATGTGCAGGCTCACGCCTACGACTACCCGTCGGCCTTTTTCGAAGAGAGGACCTGGCTGGTTGAGCGCCGCCTGCCCGATCCCGACCGGATTCGGGAAGCGGTCGACCTGTTGAAGCAAGCCAGGCGCCCCATGGTGATCGCCGGTGGCGGGGTCCACTACTCGGAGGCCTGCGAGGCGCTGCAGCGTTTTTCAAACGAGCTCGGGATTCCCGTGGGCGAGACCTTTGCGGGAAAAGGTGCGTTGCGGGAGGAATCCGAAGTAGGCCTGGGCGGTTACGGGGTGACCGGGAATCCCTGCGCCGGCAAGGTGGCCAGCCAGGCCGACCTGCTCATTTGCGTGGGCACTCGGCTCACCGATTTCGCCACCGGATCCCAATCGGCCTTTCAGAACCCGGAGGTGAAGTTCATCAGCCTGAACGTGGGGCCTCACGATGCCTACAAGCAGGGGTCGGTGCCCCTGTTGGCGGACGCGCGGGCCGGGCTGGAAGCCCTCACCGAGGCGGCCCTGGCCGCCGGGGTGAGGCCGCGGGCCGACTACGTCCGGGAGGTTGCCGGGTGGAAGCGGGAGTGGCGGAGTCAACTGGAAAACGAAGTCTATCAACCGGTCGAGGGAGAAGCCATGAGCCAGGCCCAACTGGTGGGCGTTCTCAACCAGGAGGCTCGTTCGGGGGATACCATCGTGGCTGCCGCCGGCAATCCTCCCGGCGATCTGCTGAAGCTGTGGGATGCCACCGGCGGCAGAACCTGCCACGTGGAATTCGGCTATTCCTGCATGGGGTACGAGATCCCGGCGGGATTGGGCGTGCGCATGGCCCAGCCGGAAGGGGAAGTGTATGTCTTTGTGGGCGATGGCACCTATCTGATGAATCCCATGGAGCTGATGACCGCCGTTCAGGAGAAGCTGAAGATCACTCTGGTCATCTCCGAGAACCATGGTTACCAGTGCATTCGCGGCCTGCAGCTGGCTCGGGCGGGACACAGCTTCGGGAACGAGTTCCGGGGCCGCGACCAGGAGACCAATCGTCTGGATGCCGACTTCGTGCCCATCGACTTCGCTCACAACGCCCAGAGCCTGGGGGCCCACGCCATGCACGTCTACACTACCGATGAGTTTCGGGAAGCCTTGCAGGAGGCCAGAAAGAAGTCGCAGCCCTGCGTCATCGTGGTGGATACCGAAAAGTATCGGACGCCTCCGGGCGCCGGCATCTGGTGGGATGTGGCCGCGGCCGAGGTGAGCGGGGATCCGGAGACTCGCAAGCGCCGGGAGGAGTACGAAAACGAAAGGGCGCGGCTGCAGCGCTTCTATTATTGAAACGGTCTGGGAGGGCCGGAACCGCCATGGACGTCAAGATCGGCAGTGCCCCCGATAGCTGGGGTGTCTGGTTTCCCAGCGACGACAAGCAAATTCCCTGGCAACGCTGCCTGGACGAAATCGCCGAAGCCGGCTATCAGTGGACGGAGCTGGGGCCCTACGGCTATCTGCCCACCGATCGGGCCACGCTTCAGAACGAGCTGGCAAAGCGCGGTCTGCGGGCATCGGGCACCTTCGCCATGGGACACCTGGAAGACGATGCCGCCTGGCCGGGTCTGGAGAAGCAGATCCTGGGCGCGGGGGAGTCCCTGGCCTATCTGGGCGCCGAGTACCTCATCCTGATCGACGACACCTATACCAATCTCTGGACGGGCGAGGCCACCGCTCCCGGCACCCTGGACGATGAGGCCTGGAAGCACCTGGTCGACCGGGTCCATTACGTGGTGGACCTGGTCAGGGAACGGTTCGGCCTGCAGGTGGTGTTTCATCCTCACGCCGAAACCCACGTGGAATACGAGGACCAGATCGAAAGGCTGCTGAGCCAGACCGATCCCGAGCGAGTGGTGCTCTGCCTGGACACCGGCCATCATGCCTACCGGGGAGGCGATCCGATCAGCTTTCTTCGGCGCCACCACCGCCGGATTCCCTATCTCCATCTCAAGAGCGTTCGCCCCGATCTGCAGCGGAAAGTGGCCGAAGAGAACATTCCCTTTGCCCACGCGGTGGGCATGGACCTGTTCTGCGAGCCATCGCAGGGAGTGGTGGATTTCCCGGCTCTGTGCCGGGTGCTGCAGGAGATCGACTACAACGGCTATGCCATCGTGGAGCAGGACATGTATCCCGCTTCCTTTGACAAGCCCTTGCCCATCGCCAAGCGAACCCGGGAGTATCTGAGGGCCATCGGGATCGGATAATCGAGTGTAGTTCTCTGTGAGGTTCTATTCTTGGTTGCTCAGCTCAACCTGGGCCTGATCGGTGCCGGCCGCATCGGGCTAATCCACGCCCACAATCTGACCCGCCGCATCCCGGAAGCCCGCCTGTCGGTGGTGGTGGACATTTCCCTGAAGGCCGCCGAGCGCTGCGCCGCCGAATTCGGGATTCCCGCCTCCACCCCGGAGACGGCCCGCATTATGGAGGATCCCTCCATCGATGCGGTGGTCATCTGCTCCAGCACGCCCACCCATCCCGAACTGATCCGGGAAGCCGCCGCGGCGGGAAAGCATATTTTCTGCGAGAAGCCGCTGGCGCTGGATCTGCAGCAGATCGATGACGCTCTGGAGGCGGTACGAGAGTTCGAGGTGAAGCTGCAAGTGGGATTCAACCGGCGCTTCGATCCCAGCTTTCACCAGGCGCGGGAGGCCGTGGCCGCCGGCAGGATCGGGACACCCCACCTGGTGCGCGTCACCAGCCGGGATCCCGAACCCCCTCCCGCAGAGTACGTGAAGGCCTCGGGCGGAATCTTCCTGGACATGACCATCCACGACTTCGATATCGCCGGTTACCTGGCCGGAGACGAGATCGAGGAGCTCTATGCCACGGGAAGCACCTTGATAGACCCGGCCATCGGCCAGGCCGGCGATCTGGATACGGCCATGGTGATGCTGCGCTTCGCCGGCGGCGCCCTGGGCGCCATCGACAACAGCCGCCGGGCCGTCTACGGTTACGACCAGCGGGTGGAGGTCTTCGGTTCGGAAGGGCAGGTGGTGGTGGGCAACCGCACCTCCCATCAAGCCGTGTACAGCAATGGCCAGGGGGTTCAGGGGCCGCTCCCCCTCTATTTTTTCCTGGAACGCTACCAGGAGTCCTATCTTGCCGAGATGAAGGCGTTTGTCGTATCGGTGCTGGAGGACTCCAAGCCGCCGGTCACGGGCCGGGCCGGGCGGCGTGCGGTGGAACTGGGGTTGGCGGCCTGGAGGTCCTATCGGGAAAACCGGCCGGTAAGCGTCGGTAACCCTGGATGAAATGCGAGACGGCCGGCGTCCTTGACCGGTCCGGGCAGGCAGGATAGATCAGAGGGGGGTGCTATTTGCAGAAGAACACAACCAAAGCCAAGTTGAAGGCCGGTGAGACCGTCTTCGGGAGTTTCGTGCGTTATCCCGATCCGGGGCTGATTGAATTCCTGGGATATCAGGGCTGGGACTTTCTGGTCTTCGACGCCGAACACGGCACGGTAGAGCCGCGGGACTGCGAGAACATGACGCGGGCGGCGGAGTTGCGGGGGGTGACTCCCATCGTCCGGGTTACCACCAATCAGCAACCCATAATTCTGAGGTTTCTGGACACCGGAGCCCAGGGACTGCTGGTGCCCTGGGTGCAGACGGCGGCCGAGGCCGAGGCCGCCGTCCGCTCGGTGAAATACCAACCCCTGGGAATCCGCGGTCTGGCGGGAGTGCGGGCCGCCGACTACGGACAGACCCAGTCGCTGGGGGAGTACACGGAACGGGCCAACGCCGAGACCCTGGTGGTTTTGCAGATCGAGACCATCCAGGCGGTGGATAACCTGCCTGAAATCCTGAAGGTGGGCGGGATCGACGTCGTCTTCATCGGGCCTTCCGATCTGTCCCAGTCACTGGGCCTGCCGGGGCAGGCCCAGCACCCCGAGGTCCAGGCAGCCATGCAGCGCATCGCCGACGCCGTAGCCCCTACCGATGTGGCTCTGGGACTCATGGTGCGCAACGTGGAGACCGCCCGGGTGTGGCGGCAAAAGGGCGCCCGCTTCATCGCCGTTTCCATCGAGTCGGTGCTGGGCCCGGCGGTCAAGAACTACCTTCAGCAGGCCAAGGAGTGAGGGCGGGCTAGGATCGGTGTCCCGCTTGGAGTATGATTCAGAAAAATCAACCGACAACACCAGGAGGGTGGCATGACCAAGCCCACGACTTTCCGACTCTGCGCGCTGGCCGTTTGCGCCCTGGCCCTTGTGGCGGCCCACCACCGAACCAGGACCGAGACCGTCCTGTATGAAACCGCCACTCGGTTTGTGGACTCGCTCTCCGAGGAGCAGCGGGCCAAAGTGGTCTACGACTTCAGCCACGAGACCCGGACGGTGTGGCACTTCTTCCCGGACAGCGCTTTCGCCAGGGAGTACGGCTACGCCAGAAAAGGAGTGAACTACAAGGGCATGGCACCCGAGCAGCGCCGTCTGGCCGATGCTCTGCTGGCCGCCGGCCTGAGCCAGGCCGGTTTCGCCAAGGTGATGGCGGTCCAGACCCTGGAGGAGATCCTTCGGGTGCTGGAGAAGGACACCACCGGAAACCGCGACATCGACAAGTACTACTTCAGTGTTTTCGGCAAGCCGTCGCTGCAGGGAACCTGGGGCTTCCGGGTGGAGGGGCACCATATTTCCCTGAATTTTACTTTCAAGGAAGGGCGCTTGGTTTCGGCCAGCCCCACCTTCCTGGGAGCCAACCCCCACCGGGTGCTGGCGGGCCGCTATCAGGGCATGAGAGCCCTGGCCAAGGAGGAAGACCTGGCGCGTGCCCTGGTCCGGTCTCTGAACGCCAAGCAGCTCGGCAAGGCGGTGGTGGCCGACACGGCCTATCCCGATGTCCTCACCAAGGCGGATTCGCGGGCCAAACTGGAAGGCCAGCCGCCAGGGTTGGCGGCCTCGGAAATGACCGCCGCCCAGGTGGACCGGTTGATGGCCCTGATCGGCGAGTATGCCAACATCCTTCCGGACGAGGTCGCCGAGCGACGGATGCAAAAGGCCCGGAAAACCCCTTCAGACCAGCTCTTCTTTGCCTGGGCCGGCTCGGTGAAGCCGGGAGCCGGTGACTACTACCGGGTGCAGGCCCCTTCCTTTCTGATCGAATACGACAATACCCAGAACAACAACAACCACAGCCACTCCGTCTGGAGAGACTTCGACGGAGACTTCGGCCGGGACGTGCTGGCCTGGCACTACCGGCTCCACCACCCCATGCAGCTAGCCGGCGCCCGGTAAGCGGAGTCCGGTGCAGAGGCCGGGCGCCCCTCGCGGCAACATGTGTGGCGGTCACGAGAGAAGGGTTTCTTGCAACTCAAGGTCCTAACGCGTGGGAATGGCTCCATCGTTTAATCAGAGACCGTTGTGATGGTCGCATGAGGATAAAAAAATTTGTTGATGACTACTACATATATAGGTATAATTACTTTATCTCTGTAGAAAAGTTGCTTGCTTTGAATGAACGGTTTTCCCTTCGACCGATGTTGTGGCTATGGATCGCACTCTATCAGGGACGTCAGATCCTTTGGAGGTGACACAATGAACGGAAAGACAACGAGCAGATATCTGTCGTTTTGCGCCACACTTGTTCTCGCATTGACCCTTCCCCTGTTGCTGCAAGGGCAGTGGCTCCCCTTGACAGCTCAATTCAAAGAGCTCACCTATCGAACGCTACCGGATGGTTCGGAGGAACTGCTGGAAGAGTCCGTCGGTGTACTGTTTCGTGCGTCCTCAGGTTCGGAGATGAGGACCCGGATCAACGTCGAGGATGGGCAGCCAACCGGACGGGCACACTTCAAGGATGCCGCCACCGGCAACGTGTATCTCATCAATCACGATCGGAAGACGGCGCGGCTCATGAGACAGTTGCCGCTTCCGCTGCTGCCCTCTCCCTTCAGGGTTCCACCAGGATCGGAACCCTTGGGCAGGCGAGTCATCAATGGTGTGGAGTGCGTGGGCAAACCGGTCTTGGTGAATGGCCAATTGTCCCCCGGTGGGTCCTGGTTTTCCGAGGACCTGCAATTAATTGTCAAGTCTGACTTCACCTTTCCTGGTGGAGCCCGCCTGATCAGGGAATTCTTTGATTTCCGGCAGGGGGAACCGAGTGCGTCGGTTTTTGCGATTCCGGAGGACTACACGATCACCAATACCAGTCCTGTTCTCGGCAATAAGAGGTAAAGGAGGTGTCTTCTTGACAAAGGGGAACCATATCAAACTCTCGCCTCTTGAACTCAAGGCGATGGAAGCGCTCTGGAAACTCGGCAGGGCGTCCATCAGGGAGATTCTGGAGGAGCTGCCTGTTAGCAAAAAGCTCGCTTATACGACCGTCCAAACGCTGGTCTTTCGCCTGGAGGCAAAAGGAGCCCTGCGAAAACAGCGAAAGATCGGGAACGCTTATGTCTTTGTCCCGGTCATCACCCGAAGGCAGGCCTACCGCCGTTTGGTGCACGATTTTCTGGAGATGTTCAGCGGTTCACCTCTACCGGTGATGTCACATCTGGCCGACACGGGCAAACTGACGCTGGAAGACCTGAGGGAACTGGAAGGGATCCTCAAGGAAAGAAAGACCCGCCGAGCGGGGACCACTGACTTGGATCCGAAACCCGAGTGAGTTCCGGGCAGGAGCCTGCGAGGAAGTGAGGAGCGCTATCTCCCATGAACACGCACCCGTGGCTGGCAGAGTTGTCTTCCTGGCTGTGGCCCAATGTCTTGGTCCACCTTTGGGAGGCAACTCTCTTCGTCGGATTGCTGGCATTGGGTGTCCGGTTGCTCAAGCGGGCGCCGGCAAGTACCCGTTACTGGTTCTGGCTGCTGGCCGCGTTCAAGCTGCTCGTTCCCTCGGTCCTGTTGGCATGGCTGGTATCGGAAATTCCTTCCGCGGCACCATCCCTTTCTCCTCCACTCCCGGAACAGTCAACCCATGGGGCTCAAGCCATCGACCCGGGAAGACCCGCTTATGAAATCCTCAAGCCCTTGCTGCTGGGCCAGCCCATTGCCGGTCAGCCCGTGTCCGCTGAAGACCACAACGAACTGTATTGCGCGCTCACGCTGACTTGGCTGGCGGGGTTCGTATTCTTTGCTTTTCGTTGGGCGAGGGGCTCTTTGAGCCTGGCCTGGGCCGTCAAGACCCGCTTTGCGCTCGTCTCTTCCAGAGAAACGCAGGTCCTGAAGCGAGTCCGCTCCTGGCTTCTGTTGAATCGGGACGTCGATATCCTCGTTTCGGACAAAGTCACCGTGGCAGGACTTTGGGGAATTCGGAGACCTACGGTCTTGTTGCCCGAAGCCGCCGCAAGCCGCTTGAGCGACGAGGAACTGGAAGCGGTCATGCTCCACGAACTGCTACACGTGGAGCGCAGGGACAACCTGGCTGTAGTGCTGCAGAAGGCGATTACGGTTTTGTTGTGGTTTTATCCTCTTGCCTGGCTCATCGACCGGAAGTTGTTCGAGGAGAGGGAGCGAGCCTGCGATGAGGAAGTCGTACGGCTTGGGAAATCTCCGGAGACCTATGTCTCGGGAGTTTTAAAGGTTGCCAGGGCCTGCGTGGAACAGCGGCTGGTTGGGATTTCTTCCATTGGCGGCGCAAGCCTCAAAAGACGGATGAAACATCTCCTTTCCACCGAGCCACCGAGAAAGCTCGGCACCCCGGAACGCGCCTTGATCATTGGACTGGTGGGGGGGCTGGCCGTCTTTTCCTTGGGTGCGGGTTTTGTGAACCGTGATGCCTACGCGGCCTGGAGCGGTGCGACCAATAGATACTCACCACGGATCCAAACCAGTCGGGAAGGGATTCCGAAAGACGTGAGTGCGGTGGTGCGCATGTCCGGCAGCGAATGCGGACCGCTGGTCGATGAATCCATGCGTAACAACCGGATAGGATCTCCTCCTCCCACTATCACCTTGCAGCAAATCGAGCAGAGTCCGGAATTACCGATAGCGTTTCTAAATTCGCCAGGCAGTCCGATTCTCATCACCGATGCCGGTTTGAGGGCGATGAAGGTCGAGCAGGTAGGCGTCTACCTGCTCCTGCCGCGTGTCAGCTTATCCAGTCGAACGGCCAGGAAGATCACTGCTGTACGGTTGAAGTTCCGCCATGCCCCCCTCCGGCGTACAGTGCACGCCGAGATGTATCAGCTTGACATGGAACCCCACGGATCGTTCTCGACCGACCGTATGCCTGGAAAACGTGCCCAAAGATTCCTTCGTGGCCCATTTAGACACTTCCCTCCTCAAAATTGGCTACGCTCGGACCCGGACAATCGTGTGTTTCATCCATACGTGATCTACTTCCCGATAGAAGAGATTCCCGAGGAATTCACGGTTGGCGTGTTGGGTGTTCAGTTCGCAGACGGCGATACCTGGGGAACCGTGCCGGCGAAGTTTCCGACCCCTGCGCCTCCGCGCCGGATTCCATCGCATGCCCTGGAATTTGAATCGCCGTCCGCGTTTGACACACAACCATCGTCGGAGCGAGTTCGGGTCAACGAGGACGAGCAGCGGAAGAAGATCCTGTACCGGTTGGAACCGCCCTGTCCATCCGGGGCGTTCTCTATCGGAATCGAAGGGTTGCTGGTGCTCGAAGCCAGCATTGGGAAAGACGGTTCAGTCCAAGCCCTGAGGACAATCGATGGAGAACCGAGACTTTACGGTCATGTGGCTGCTTCGGTTGTAGACGCCGTGAAACAGTGGAAGTACAAACCGACCCTCCGTCAGGGAGAATTGGTCGAGGTGGTTACCACCATCACCATCAAGTTCGTTCTTGATCCCCCGGGGACAGGATGACCGTGTGGTGACATTCCGAAGGGAGATGATCGATCTGCTGCCAGGAACCTACCGCCAGGTCGTCAAGCTGCGTCTGTACCAGGGATTCTCGAACAAGGAAAATTCACGACGCCTTCTTGTCTCCCGCAGCAATGTCGCGTCCGCATGAACCGTGCCATCGCACTGCTCAAACGCCGCATTGATGCACGCGCTCGATCGATTTCGTCGCAGGGCTTCAGACAGTCCTGAAGGGCCGTTCCGAAAAAAATTGTAATCCATCGCCGTTTCGACTGTTTATAGGGGTATAGGGGCAAAAAGCGGACTCGGAGCCAAGTTCGAGTCACAACCGCCGGCGATTCACTCAGCCTGGTAGTGTTAGCGAGAGAAAGAGAGGTGTTGCATGAAAATCACCACTTTGGTCACTTGCCTGGTATTTGTGTTCTGCTGGGCGACCGAGCTGCGGGCTCAATTCGTGCCCGTAATCGCCAAGCAGCGAAGCGTTCACTACCTCATTCAGTCCGATGGAAGCGAAATGGAGGTCATGCGGGAAGAGGGCACCTACTTCCGTTCCTCCTCCGGTTCGGTGCTGGATACCATGGCGCGAGTCAAAGGAAAAAATCCAACAACACATGGATCGACTCTCATGGATTCCTCGACTCGAAGAACCTATGTGTTGAACCACCGTCTCAAGGAAGCAACCCTGAAACAAGTCCGGCCAGGACCGTTCCGCCCTTTTGTGTTAAGACCTGACAGGGCAGTTGACGAGGGAGTTATTGCGGGGCTCGATTGCCTGGCAATGCCTGTCTTGTCCCCGGGCAATTCAGAGGAGTCTGCCGGCAAAGTTTGGGTGGCGAGAGAGGCCAACCTGAGGGTCAAAACGGAGACCAAGTTCGGTCGAGGAAGGCAAGTCAGAGAACTCTACGACATCCGGTTCGCCGAGCCTGAACCATCGGTCTTCAAAATTCCGGCAGATTACAAGATCGATGACCTTGCATGGAAGGAGGAGAAGATCATGCAGGTCTACGCCGCCGCCACTCCGATATCTCAAGCATTGGCAGGCACGGAGGCGGAGGTGTTTCGCAGTCTACGGCCCCGCACGTTGCCGGACGTGAAGGGCAGGCGGATCGACGGAATCGAGGAAGCACTGTCGGACTATCGGGGCCGCATCGTGCTGCTCAATTTCTGGGCAACCTGGTGCGGGCCGTGCATCGCACATCTGCCGAAGCTTCGGGAACTGGTTGCCGAGCTGCCGGCGGACCAGTTCGCTCTCGTCGCGATCAGCGCGGACGAAGAGCTTGGGACCGTGACCAGGTTTATTCAGGATGAACCCATGCCTTGGACGAACTGGCACGCGGGCAAGGAGAGTGTCCTCGGGCGTTTACTGGGTACCAGATCCTATCCTACCTACGTGCTGGCCGACGAGAACGGCACCATCTTGACCCGAACCGGCGCAATGGACTCCCGGTTCATTTCCCTGATTGAGAAGGTGGTGGAACAGCTGGGTAAATCCGGAAGCACCCGGGACTTCATGGCGAGTCTGAATTGAAAGACCTTCGCTCCACCCATCCGGATTGACGCCGCCGAGACGTTCACATGCCCTTCGCCCTGAAGCAATCAACTTTGCTGAAATCGGCAATGGACCCTTCAAGTGCCGCATTGAGGCACGCACTCAATCGCTGCCGCAGCGAAGGGGCATAAACCTTGAGCGCTGGGGACGTTTTTGAATTACTGGAATAACCTGTAAAGAGCCAGTAGGAGACGTTACTGAATCAAAGCAATTCAACAGCGGCCGATCGAAGTAATTCCAGTAATTGAACAACGTCCCCTATTCATGCCCGTTCACCTGAAAGGCCACGCGATGGAAAACGAGATCAGCGCCCCACGCACGCTTCGATGGCGTTCGCTCGGTTGGATCCTTGTTGCGGCGGCGCTGGTGACTCCGATGGGGTCGTGCCAGCGCGCAGTCGCTCCGGATGCTGAGCCACCTGAGATCGGGGCGGACTGGGCCGTGGTGCAAGAGTTCCTCGACCAGGAGCGCGCCTGGCAGAAAGACAGTCGGGAGCATTACAGGAAGGGCGCTCAGCAGGGCAGGTCGCCTCGTGAAATGAGAGATGGTCTTCCAAAGCCCCCTGACTTCGATCCTGCTTTAGCTGCAGCCACCGCCATCCTGAAATTGGGCGGTACCCATGACAAGACAATGGAAGCGGCGGAGTTTCTCGTGAGGCCGATGAATGCCCTCGAAGAATCCGGCCGGTACTTCTACATCGGCGCGAAGGCTCTCCTCGCCTACGCACCCGACTACCAGGAGTGGCCTCGGGTGCTGAGCGAGATCTATTACTCTCAGACTCCTTACGGGCCGCAAGTTGCAAAGTTCTTCGAGGAAATGGCGTCCGAGGCGGAAGACCCCGTATTGCGTGCCAACGGCAAGTATTACGTGGCAGCCGGAATGATGCGTGCCGCCAACCAGCAGTTGGTGCTGTCGGCCGATGATCGGGAGGTCCTGCGTCAGCGGGCGATCGAGGTGGCCACCGGATTGAGCGCCGGCGTGGAGGCGGAGAAGTTCCTGGGATTGGACCGTGGCGGCACCGCAACTCCTCAAACGCTGAACGAGGCGGAGGCGGAGTTGCTTCGCAGCCTGCGCCAAGGGACCGTGGGCGCCGTGCTGCCGGACGTGACGGGCAGGCGGCTCGACGGCGTCGAGGAACGACTGTCGGACTATCGCGGCCGCATCGTGCTGCTCGATTTTTGGGCAACCTGGTGCGGGCCGTGCGTCGAAGCCTTTCCCAAGCTTCGGGAACTGGTTGCCAAGCTGCCGGCCGATCGGTTTGCCATCGTCGCGATCAGCGGGGACGAAGATCTTGGGACCGTGACCCGGTTTATCGAGGATGAACCGATGCCTTGGACGAACTGGCATGCAGGCAAGGGGAGCGACTTTGAGCGTGTCTTGCGCATCGAGGGCTATCCGAGCTACGTGCTGGTCGGCGAGGACGGCAAGATTCTATCCCGACTGCCCGCCCTGTTCCCTCCCGTCACTTCCCTGATCGAGAAGGCGGTGGACCACCTTGAGGAATTCGGAAACACCAAGGGGCTTGATGTCGAGATTACATTGGAAGACCTTCGCTCGTTGAGGCCAGGTTAGGACCGTCCAGAACGTTCCCAAGCCTCTTGCTATCGAGCAATCAACTCTGCTGAACTCAACGGGAGATTTTCCCCGACTCAGTGGATCGCTGAGTTCCTCTCCTGGTTCTCGCAAGAACCTTCCAGGTCAACTCCTTCCCCAGAGCCTCCCTTCCTGGCAGTGACGGCCCCGCTATGGCGGAATGTACGCCCGGAGGGCGTGCAGGATCTCATCGACCCACGCCAAATCCGCGACCGCCCGGCGGATGCGACGGCCTGCGCCGGAGCGTTTCACGAAAATCGTGGAAATAGATGCTGTGCGGGGTTCTCGCACAGGCGATGCCCAGACGAAGAGAACTGCTGCGCGGTCATTCTTCCTGCTCGGTCGTGAATATCTCTTTTACCGTTCGCAGCCCTTCCCGGATGATCCTCGAAGATTGAGACGAGGGGCTCACTCCGGTATACTTCCGCCAGATCCGTGTTCCATCGAGGCGAAGCCGTGGCATTCCGGCGAAAGGCGGCAGGATATTGGGGTTGTGCGGTTATTGCGCTTCTCCTGTCGGGAGTTCCGCAGGCTGAATCCGGCGCCGCCGGGCTCCAGCCCACCGATCCTGAAGCCATCCACATGTTTCCTCTGGGCGGGCAGCCGGGGAGCAGCGTGGAGATCGAGATCCTGGGAAGGAACCTGGAGGGGGCCCACGCTCTCTGGGCCGACACCGACGCCATCCAGGGTCGGGTAGTCCGGGTGGAGCCCGGCTCGGCCAGGATGAAGGAGGGGCGCAAGGTCAAGGACATCCCGGGGCAACGGGTGGTGGCGGCCGTCAATATCGACCCGGGAGTCAAAAGGGGCCCCCACGCCTTGAGGCTGATTTCGTCCAAGGGCGTCTCGAACGAGCTGATCTTCTGGGTGGTTCCCATGCCCACCCTCCAGGAGACGGCCGAGGAGCATGGGACTGCGAAGGAAGCTCAGTCCATAGCCGTTCCCTCGGCCCTCAGCGGGCGGATTGCCGAAGAGGGCCAGGCCGACTTCTACCGGTTCGAGGCCCATCAGGACCAGGAGTTGGCCTTCGAGGTGGTGGAAGGCGTGCAGCGTTTGTGGGGGGACCTACGGAGGGCTCCGGGGTTTTCTCTGGAACTCTCCGGGCCCGGCCAGAGCTGGTTCGATGCCGAGCGCCGGGTGAAGCTGGGCGCCGCCAATACCGCCGTCTTCCACAAGTTCATCTCGGCCTACAAGCCCAGGTTGATCCACCGCTTCGCGAAAGGCGGCTCCTACACCCTGGAAGTCAAGGGGGAGCCGGGCGCCTCCTACCAGTTGCAGATCGGTGCTCCCGCCGACTTTCCTCCGCTGGTCCGGGCCCGGGGCCTTGACAAGCTGGCCGCGAACCGATGGCAGGAGCGAGGCTTCACCCGCAGGCTGGAGCCGGACCGCCTGGTCCGATTGCAGGCTCGATCGGGAGGATCGGCCCGCCAGGCGACACTGGCCGTATTGGAAAAGCAGTTGAGGGACCTGATGGGTCTGAGCGGCGAGGAGAGTCCGACCGGCCCTGCCGCCGCCGACCCAGCCGCCATTGTCCAGGAACAGGAGCCCAACGACGCTGCCAGGCAGGCCCTCACCGTTGCCATTCCCTCCATTGTCGAGGGAGCCATCGACTTTCCCGCCGACGTGGACCATTTCCGTTTCGAATTGGAGGAGGCGGGGGACCTGGCTTTCGAGATCGAGACTCCCGAGCGCCACTACCCCTACTTCAATCCGCGCATCGAGGTCGTCGACGAGGCAGGCCGGGAACTGGTCAACAATATTTACAAGCGGCAGGCCTCCCAGAACATGTGGTTCTGGAAGACGGCAGAGTCCAAGATGGTCTTCAGCCTCCCGGAGAGCGGATCCTACCTGATCCGGGTTCGGGATGTGACCCGCCGCAAGGGAGGGGCCGGATTCCGCTATCGGCTCCTGGTGCGTCCCCAGGTGCCCCACGTGGGCGAGGTCGAGGTGGCGGAGGTTCTGAACATTCTGGGCCGGGAAATGCTCGATTGGATGATCGAGCTGGATCGAGTCAATCTCTATCCCGGCGAGGCCAAGAAGGTGAGCGTCATTATCAGCCGGGAGGAGGGGTTTGCCGGAGACCTGGCGGTCTCGGTGGACAACCTCCCCGAGGGGGTCGAGGTGCTACCGGGAGCCGATATGGGGCCGGAGCTGGGACTGCCCCAGGAACAGGGCCGCAAGGAGGTCTTTGCCGCGGAAGACCAGGTGGTCACCCTGCTGCTGGCGGTTCGTCCGGACGCGCCCCCAACGGCCACTCCCCGGTGGCTCCGGTTCCACCTGCGTCCGGTTCAACCCGGCCGGCTGAACCGCTATCGCAAGATGACCGGGGAGGATCCCTTTCGGCCCATCTGGGAGGGAAAGATGGGAGCATCGATACCCGTGGCCCGAATCCCCATGATGGTGCTCCACCCCGCGGAAGGCGGATCGGCCGTCAGCCAAGTGCTTTCTCCGGGCAACTGAAGGACCGCATGGACAGGATGAGAACAGGGAACAGGAGTCCGGGGCGGTTGGGGAGAACTCTCCCCTGGTCCGATCTCTGCACAATCGCCTTGTCGATAGGGCTGTTGGGCTGGCCGGCGACTCTTGGGTCCGCCGGCCTGAAGACGGGCGCAGAGTCGTCCCCCGCCGCCCGCCTGCTGTCCGTCAGGCTCCTGCCCGAAGAGGTGCGACTGCGGGGCAAGGGCGCCGCCCAGCAGCTTCTGGTCATCGGAACCTATGCCGACGGTCTGGAGCGTGACCTGACCGAGGGCAGCCGATTCACTATTGCCGATCCCGCCTTGGCCGAGATCGATGCCCGGGGCCGGGTGAAGGCGCGATCCGACGGCCGGACGCTGCTGACCGTCCAGTCCTCGGGTCAGGTTCTGCGGGCGGCCGTGCAGGTGCGGGATTCGACCATAAGCCCTCCTCTTCGTTTCGACCCCGAAATCGCCAGGATTCTCACCAAGCGGGGCTGCAACAGCACCGAGTGCCACGGCAGCGTCACCGGGCAGGGCGGGTTCAAGCTCTCCAAGAACGCTGCTGCTCCCCGGGAGGATTACGGCTGGATTGCGGAGGGCGGTGCCTTCCACGTCCTCACGGCCGAGACCGGCGAGAAGGTGCCCCGGATCCGCATGGAGGATCCCGACCGGAGCCTGTTGCTGCTCAAAGCCAGCCTGGCGGTGCCCCACGGGGGCGGCCAACGGCTCCGCAAAGACTCCCCCGACTATGGGCGCATCCGGGACTGGGTCGCCGGGGGCGCGGTCTACGGGTCCAGGAATGGCTCTCGATCCACGGCCCTGGAGCGGGTGGCGGTCAGGCCCGGTCAGGTGGTGCTGCAGAAGGGAGGGGCGAGGCAACTGCTGGTCACCGCCCATTGGGCTGACGGCACCCGGGAGGATTTCACCCGCCAGGTGCGTTACCTGTCCAACAACCCGGAAGTGGTTTCGGTGGGACCCGATGGCCGGTTGACGGGGCGGCGCGTGGGCGAGACCTCCATCCAGGTGCTGGCCGGCGGGCAGAGCGCCAGCGCCACCGTGGGTGTGATCGAGGAGCCGGTGGCGGCCTATCCCGAGGTTCCCCGCCACAACTTCATTGACGACCATGTCTTCGCCAAGGCCCGCAAATTTCACCTGGTTCCCTCACCGCTCTCCTCCGACGCCGAGTTTCTGCGGCGTCTCTGCCTGGACCTGACCGGCAGGCTGCCTCCCGTCCATCGCGTGCGCCGGTTCCTGGCCGACCCGGACCCGCAGAAGCGGAGCCGGCTCATCGACCTGCTGCTCCGGTCGCCCGAGTTCGTGGATCACTGGTCCTGGCGCTTCTACGACTTCCTGCGGGTGATCAGCCCGGTCTACAAGGACTGGGTTCGCCGGGCCATTGCCGAGAACAAGCCCTACGATCAGTTCGCCCGGGAGCGGGTGGCCGCCCAGGGCTTCGACGGCCCCTCCCGCCACTACGAGGATATGGGAGGCACGGCCGTGCCTCTGCCGCAGAATGCCATGGGGGAGCAGGTCCGGGTCTTCCTGGGCCGGCGAATGGACTGCGCCCAGTGCCACGACCACCCCTACGAGACCTGGAGCCAGGACCAGTTCTGGGGTCTGACCGCCTTCTTCGGGCGACTGAGCAACCTCCATCCGGGATTTCCCCAAGTGGACTTCGTGATCATGGACGATCCCGAAGGCTACGGGACGTTCGGCAAGGGGGCCAAGGTCATACACCCCCGCAGCAAACAGGAGGTTCAGCCCAGGTTCCTGGACGGGAGTCCCGTGCCCGAGGACCGGCGGGAGGACTGGCGGCTGGCGCTGGCCGAGTGGATGACCTCTCCTGAAAACCCCTACTTCGCCCCGGCCATGGCCAACCGCATGTGGGGCTACTTTTTCGGAAGAGGGATCGTGGATCCGGTGGACGACTTTCGATCCAACAACCTGGCTACCCATCCCAGGCTGCTGGAAGCCCTGGCCCGCTACTTTGTCAGGAGCGGCTACGATCTGCGTTCCCTGATTCGTCTCATGGTGGAGTCCAGGACCTATCAGCTTTCGGGAGATCCCAACCCCACCAACCGCTACGACCGGGTCAACTATTCCAGGGCGCTTCCACGCCCCCTGGACACCGAGGTGCTCTTGAGGGCCATCTCCCACGTGAGCGGCGTGAAGGGAGAAGACGGAAACTTCTTCAACGTCTACGGGAAGCCCGACCTGAGCTTTATTCCCGAACGCGACATGAAGCCCAGCCTGCTGCAGGCCCTGCACCAGTTGGCGGGTCCGACCTTCACCGCCAAGCTCTCCCGGAAGGGAGGACGGGTGGACCGCCTGCTGCAGCATAAAGCCTCCGATGAGGCCATTTTTGAAGAGCTGTACCTGGCCGCCCTGTGCCGCTTCCCCACGGAAGCCGAGCAGGCCGCGCTGAAAGACATGATCCGGCGGCAGGATTCACGGCGAGAGGCGGTGGAAGATCTGCTGTGGGCCGTGGTGAACTCGGAGCAGTTCCTGAACAACCACTGAACTCATAAGGAGAGTCCCGGTCATGAACCGATGGGGATGCGACAGTTTTTGCGAGAGCCTGGCTCGCCGGCACTTTCTGCGGGTGGGGTCTCTGAGCCTGGTGGGGATCCACCTGGGCCAGTATCTCGAAATGAAGGGCCTGATGGCTGCTTCGGGTGTCAAGGCCTCCCCGGCCAAGGCCCAGGCCTGTATCCTGCTCCTGCTGGAAGGGGGGCCCAGCCAGGTCGACACCTGGGATCCGAAACCCAGCAGCGGTTTCCGGCCCATCGGCACCAACGTGCCCGGAATCCAGGTTTCCGAGATCCTGCCTCGGATGGCCCGCCACATGGACAAGCTGTCCATCATTCGCTCCATGACCCACGAGGAAGTGGACCATCCCCTGGGCCGGGAGTACATCACCAGCGGTCACCGCCCGGCCCCGGCCATGGAGTTTGCCAGCGTGGGGTCCATCATTGCCAGGGAGCTGGGGCCTCGCAACGACATTCCTCCCTACGTGCTGGGCGCGCCCCACCTCACCCAGAGCTACTATGGAGCGTCTTCCCTGGGAGCCGCCTACAATCCTCTGGTGGTCCCCGATCCCAGCAAGAAGGACTTCAAGCTCAAGGACCTCACCCTTCCCAAATCCATCACCGAGAAGCGGATCGAGGATCGCCGCGGCTTTCTGCAAGTGGTGGACGGCCTCTACCGCCGCAAGGAAGTCCTGACGGAAGCGGCGGCGCGGGAGACCTTTCGGGACAAGGCCATGGAGATGATCCTGTCTCCGGCCATGAAGAGGGCCTTCGATCTCTCTCAGGAGTCGGAGACGACCAAGGACGCCTACGGCCGCTACGGATTCGGTCAGAGCGCCCTGCTGGCCCGGCGCCTGGTGGAAGCCGGCTCCCGCTTCGTCACCGCGGCCGGCTACAACCTGGACAGCGGCTGGGACACCCACGGCCGGGGATCGGGAGGAGAGAACGACAAGAAGCTGCGGGCCCTGCTGTGCCCCACTCTGGACCAGACCCTGACGGCTCTTCTGGTGGACCTGGAGCAGCGCGGGCTGTTGGAATCCACCATCGTGATGGCCATGGGCGAGTTCGGCCGCACGCCTGAGATCAACCCCATCAACGGCCGCGACCACTGGCCCTTCTGCTGGTCCATGGTCCTGGGCGGAGGGGGATTGCAGGGGGGGCAGGTCATCGGAGCCAGCGACGAGAGGGGTGGATACGTGGCCGAGCGTCCCATCTCCGTGGGAGACGTCTTCGCCACCATCTACAAGGCCATGGGCATCGACTGGACCAAGGAATACATGACCCCGGTGGGCCGGCCCGTCAAGATCGCCAACTCCTTCGACGACACCACCGGCCGGCCGATCGAAGAGCTGATATAGCGCGACCGCGCCTCAGTCGAAGATCGACAGGCTGGGGACAAGAGATACCCACGAAGAAACCGATTCTGGAGGCACATTATGGCTCGAATACGTCATCTGGCTCTCCGCTGCCGCGACATGGAGGAATCCCGTCGCTTCTACGAGAGTGTCTTCGGGTGGCAGTTTATCGGCTATAGGCCCAGCCGCCTGGGCATGGACCTGACCGACGGCGTCACCAACATCACCCTGATCCAACAGCCCGCCGACTGCGATCGACCCCGCATCGAGGAAGGCGACGAGTATATGCACTTCGGCGTCATGGTGGAAGACCTGGAGGCCGCCTGGCAGCGTTGCCGCCAATGGGGCGCCGAGGCCTCCAAGACCGTCAAGGAGCGCATCGATCTGGACCGCCGCCGGCTGCCCGATCGCGCCTTCAAGATCGAAGACCCCGACGGCAACGTGGTGGACGTGACCGCCGCCAAGGACGAATGGCGGGGAGTCAAGTTTTAGCCAATCTCTACAATCGAGGGAATAAGGTGACAACCATGCCGGATGCTTCAGCAGCGGGACTGTCGGGTTCCTCTCCCCAACCGCTATCCGCGGGCGGCCGCTACCTGATCGTGGTGACGGCCTTTCTGGGCTGGATGTTCGCCGGGGTGCAGATGTCCATCACCGCCCTGGCCATGCGTTCGGCGGCCATCGACCTGCTTCAGTCGACCAACGAGGCGCTGGTTGGAAAGTGGTTCGCCTGGTATGTGTGCGCCTTTCTCTTCGGCGCCGCCGCGGGGGGCTGGCTCTTTGGCCGGTTGGGAGACCGGTTCGGCCGTGTCAGGGCCATGGGGTGGAGCATTCTGTGCCTCTCCATTTTTTCCGGCTTGGCATGGTGGGCTCAAAGTCCCTTCGAGTTGCTGGTCATACGGTTTTTGACCTGCCTGGGCATCGGGGGCATGTGGCCCAATGGCGTGGCCATTGTCTCGGAGGCCTGGTCCGATCTCTCACGACCGATCCTGGCGGGCATCATGGGGACGGCGGCCAACGTGGGCCTGCTCCTGATGGCCTGGACCGCCACGGGAGTTGAAATCACCCCGGACACCTGGCGCTGGGTGATGGTGGTGGGGGCGGCGCCCGTCGTCTTGGGGCTGTTCGTTCTGGCCGCGGTTCCGGAGTCGCCCCGCTGGTTGGCGCAACGACGGGCTCCGCTGCCCGACCCGGGAAAGCCGTCCAAAGCCACCGCCGAGGTCTTCCGGCCGCCTCTGCGACGGTTGACCCTGATCGGTATCGCATTGGGGACCGTTCCGTTGCTGGGGGGGTGGGGCGCCTCCAACTGGATGATCCCCTGGGCCGGCGAGGCCGGCGCCGCCGCCGATCCGCCCGACCCTCACCTGAAAGCCTGGGTTCAGTTTTGCCGATCGCTGACAGGGACGATCGGAAGCCTCCTGGGGGGCGTCATCGCCAGCCTGGTGGGCCGGCATCGCACCTATTTGCTGATGAGTCTGGGAGCTCTATTTTCCAGCCAGTACATGTTCTGGCTGCTGACTCCCACCGATGATACTTTTCTGATTTGGGCTTCGGTCCTGGGATTCTTCTCCGGGGTCTACTTCGGATGGTTGCCGCTGTTCCTGCCCGAGCTTTTTCCCACCGCGGCCCGTTCCACCGGCGCCGGGGTCAGCTTCAATTTCGGTCGCATCCTGACGGCGGTAGCCGTTTTGTTGGCCGGATGGCTGATTGCTCACTTCGACGGGGACTATGCCCGCATCGGAAGGGTGACCAGTTTCATCTACGGGGTCGGAGTCGTCGTGATCTTGTTTGCGCCCAAGAGTTCCGACCACAGGTTGCAGGATTGAGCGGCGGGATGCGGGGAGAAGGTAGAGGCATAGAGGGCGCCGCCGGCCGGCGTCAACGGAGATACAGGACTATGAAAACGATTACTCGTCGCAGGATCCTGTCCTACTCGCTGGGCGGATCGGCCGCTCTGGGGGTGATGGGCACTCTGGCAATCCGGTCCGGATCCGGCTCGCCCAACGAGAAGGTGAATGTGGCCGTGATCGGCATCAACGGCATGGGCCACTTTCACGTCAGGACCCTGGCCAACCGGACCGATGCCCACATTGTGGCCCTCTGCGACGTGGACCCGGCGGTTCTGCAGAAGGCTACGGAGACGGTCAAGGATGCAAAAGGCCAGACGCCCAAGCTGGAAAGCGACTTCCGCAACGTTTTGGCCGACTCCTCTATCGACGCCATCGTCATCGCCACTCCCCACCACTGGCACGCCCCCATGGCCCTGAGGGCCATGAAGGCCGGCAAGGACGTCTATGTCGAAAAGGCCGCCAGCCACGTCTTTCGGGAGGGTCAGCTGCTGGTCGAGGCGGAACGGAAATACAATCGAATCTTTCAGCACGGAACCCAGATGCGGGCCAGCCCGCTGCTGGCCCGGGCCGGCGAGATCCTGGCTGCCGGGACCCTGGGCGAGGTCAAGACGACCAAGGCCTGGAACGTGCAGCGGCAGATCGAGCGCCCGATGGCGCCGGATGGGCCGGTTCCCGAGGGAGTCGACTACGAGATGTGGCTGGGTCCGGCCCCCCGCCGCCCCTTCAACCCCAATCGATTCCATCGCAACTGGAGACTCTTCCGCGACTACAGCAACGGAGACATCGGCGACGACGGGGCCCACGATCTGGACCTTGCCCGCTGGGCGCTGGGCGTCGACACTCACCCCGAGCGCATCACCGCCCATGGAAGCCAAATCGACCTGGCAGGGGCGCGGGAGTATCCGGACAACATGATGGTGGCCTACCAGTATGGTCAGGGAAAGGTGCTCCTCTACGAGGAACGCCTCTGGACGCCCTATGGGCTCCATGGTTATGACAGCGGCAACACCTTCTACGGGACCGAGGGGTACATGGTGCTCTCGCGGCGAGGATATTTTCAGGTCTACATGGGCAAGAAAGAGCACAAGGGAGAGGGCATGAAGGAAGGGAGCCTGGCCGAGACCGGTCGCCAGAACATGGCCCAGTTTCTCCAGTGCGTGCGCGACCGCTCCCGCCCCACCGCTCCCGCTCGGGAAGCCCACCTTTCCTGCGCCCTGATCCACCTGGGGGAGATTGCCTACCGGCTTTCACAGGTGCTGCATTTCAACCCGGAGAGCGAGCGCTTCTCCAACAATGCCCGGGCCGACGCCATGTTGACCAAGGACTACCGGGAACCCTGGAGCGTGGAAGGGCTGTAGTCCGGGGATCCCCTTCTGCAAGGAGAGATGAGATGAAACGAAGAGAATTCCTGACCACCATCGAACGCGCCGGCCTGGGTGTGGCCGCCGGTGCTCTATTGACCGGCGGGGCCGGCCAGGCCCGGGCCGCCTCGGCACCCGGTGGGTCCTCGGGACCGCCTGGGAAGACCGCCACCGGACACCGCTTCCGACTGGCCATGTACATTCCCGAGTTGAGGCTGCCCTTTGACGAGGAGTTGGCCCAGGCCAAAGAGATCGGGGTGGACCATGTCTGGTTCAACCGTCTGCTCAACGAGACCGAGATAGCCCAGATGAGCGACGCAGCCGCCGACCGCATGGCCCAGAGGGTGGAGCGGCAGGGCCTTGAGATCTTTCTGCTCAACGCCGGCAATCCCTTCAAGCACATTCACCTGACCGATCTGGATCTCAAGACCATGGCGGATCACCAGGGGTTCAAGAAGGACTTCAACCACCTGGTTCGCTCCATGCAGATCGCCTCCCGCATCGGCGTGGGCGCCGTGGGCGCCTTCACCTTCGCCTGGCCGGGCGAGTACTCCAGCGGCAAGCCCACCTGGCCCATGCGCTGGCTCACCCGGGGCGGAGTCATCGCCGAAGTGGACATGGAGAAGCTGGTGAAGGCCTTCACCCTGGTGGCGGAGGAGGCCGAGCGCTACCAGGTGGACGTGGCCCTCTCCATGATGCCCTGGAACTACACCAACACCACCGGCAACTTCCGCAGCCTGGTGGAACGGGTGGGCTCCCGCCGACTCACGGTGATGTGGGGGCCGGCCGACTGCTGGAACTGCGGCGAGTGGGACGTGGCCACCGCCGGCTTCAGCAACATTCGGCCCTATCTCCACGGGCTCCACCTCAAGGACCTGCACGTGATCGACGGCCACAAGCTCAAATTCGAATACCGGCCCCTGGGCGACGGCGACGTGGACTACCTCACCATCCTGCGCGGCATGCGCGACCACGGCTGTGACGTCTTCCTCTCCCTGGCCACCCACTTCCGCCCCCCCAGCGGTTCCCGCGTAGAGGCCATGAAGATCAACTACCGCAACCTGAACGAGATGATTCGCAAGGTGGAAGCGGAGGTGTGAAATGCAAGTCAAGCGGAGTGTTCAAGCGCTACTTGACCGTCTACCCGACGACTGTAGTCTGGACGACGTGCAGTACCACTTGTATGTCTTGCAATCCATTGAGCGCGGCCAGGCCGACGCCAAAGGCGGACGGACGATATCTCACCAAGAGGTAGTCAGAGAGCTTCGCAAGAAATGGTTGGTCAACAGCGCCGGGTAACCTGGACCGAAGCAGGGTGTTCGGCGCTGGACGAAGCCCTTTCCTATCAATTTCGATGGCTGAGCGGAAATCTAGAGTGGTATACTGAACTTGATTGAATTCTAACTTGCGCAAGTGTAAATCACTAGTTGCGGTGATCAAGAGCTTCAAGCATAAGGGATTGGAGAAATTCTTCACCAGCGGCAGCGCAGCTGGTATTCAGCCAACCCACAAAGCGCGAATTGAGGAGCGATTGCAGGCGCTTCACACCGCGTTCAGCATCAACGATATGAACATTCCAGGTTGGCGTCTTCACCCGCTAAAGGGCGACAGGGAGGGACAGTGGGCTATCCATGTGAGTGGCAACTGGCGTGTCGTATTCGAGTTTTCGGACGGTGACGCCTATGCTGTCAACTACGAGGACTATCACTAATGAGCATTCAGCAACATAACCCCATGCATCCAGGAGTGTTCATCAAGCGGGTTTACCTGGAGCCCTTTGACATCAGCGCAAAGGAACTCGCCTACAAATTGCAGGTCAGTGAATCCGTAATGAGCCGTATTATCAACGGCAAGGGCAGTGTGACGCCAACTATGGCGCTCAAGCTGTCCAAAGTCATTGGCCGGTCTCCGGAGAGTTGGCTGTTGATGCAAGACAACCATGATTTATGGGCGGCGCGGCAAGAGGTCGACCTCAGTGCGTTCAAAGCGCTTGAATTTGCGTAGCCGGCGTGACGACAGGTAGTTGTGCTTTCCCAAGGAGGAACTCTGTTGAGACCACTCACCCGACGCACCTTTTTATCCCGGTCGGCCCGAGGGGCCGCCCTGGGCGCGCTAGGCCCTGTGTTGGCGACCGGTCGCGCCTGGTCCGCCAATGACCGCCTGGGGATGGCCGTCATCGGACTGCGGGGGATCGGTTTCAGCCATCTGAAGCGCATCCTGGCGCGGCCCGATACGGACTGCCTGGCGGTCTGCGACGTGGACGTGAAGTTCCGAGAGCGCGCCGCCGAAACCGTCAAGCAGGCCACCGGGCGCAAGCCCAAGGTGGTGGTCGACTTTCGCCATCTGCTGGACGACCCCGCCATCGATGCCATGGTGATCGCCACCCCTCACCACTGGCATGCTCCCATAGCGGTTCGGGCGCTGCGGGCGGGCAAGGATCTCTACGTGGAGAAACCGGCCAGCCACGTGTTTCGGGAGGGACGGGTAATACTGGACACGGCCAGGAAGCACGGCCGCATCGTGCAGCAAGGCACCCAGATGCGCTCAAGCCCGGTGACGCTCAAGGCCGGTGAGCTGTTGAAGGCGGGGGTGATCGGGGAAGTCAAGATGTCCAAGGCCTGGAACCTGCAGCGCCACAGGCATCGCACTCCGGTTCCGGACGGCCCGGTCCCGCCCGGGGTCGACTACGACCTGTGGTTGGGCCCGGCTCCCAAGCGGCCCTTTAACGCCAACCGCTTTCACAACTATTGGCAGTGGCACCGGGACTACGGCAACGGCGACATCGGCAACGACGGCAGCCACGACCTGGACATGGCCCGTTTCGGGCTGAATCCCAAGGGCCTGCCCATCAGGATCACTGCCCACGGCAGCCGCATCGACCTGAAAGGATTGCGGGAATACCCCGACAACATGATGGTGGCCTTCCAATATCCGGACGACAAGGTGCTGCTCTACGAGGACCGCGGCTGGACGCCCTACGGCCGCTACGGCTTCGACAGCGGCAATGCCTTCTACGGCACCGAAGGCTTCATGGTGTTTTCCCGGCGGGGCTATTTTCAGGTCTACCTGGGCAAGAAGGAGGAAAAGGGTCCGGGCATGCGCGGCGGCATCGGCAAGGAGGAGCACTTTGCCAATTTCGTGGACTGCGTGCGTTCGCGCAAGCAGCCCAACGCCTCGGCCGAGGTGGCCCATCTCTCCTGCGCACTCAGCCATCTGGGCGACATCGCCTACCTGACCCAACGGGTGCTTCACCTTGATCCGAAGACCGAAACCATTCTCAACGACCCCGAAGCCAACGCCATGCTGACCAAGGAGTATCGGGAGCCTTGGTCGGTGTGAGGACCGGGTTGTCCGAATCATGAGACAAGGCTCCACTCGCTGCAATGGCCTTCATGAAAGAGATCAACGCAACGGATGCCAAGAACCGCTTCAGCAAATTGCTGGACGCCGTGCAGTGTGCGCCTGTGAGGGTGACCCGGAAAGGTCGTTCGGTCGCCGTGATGATGTCAGTGCAACACTATGAGCGGCTTCGCGGCGCTGCCTGGGAGCGTTCGACAGTGACTATGGACACCCTGGGCTAGGAGGCATCCGGCAACGGCTTAACCGGGACCGAGCTCGAAGCGCTACTGGCCGATGAAAGCTGAGCGCGCTGTTCTCGATTCGAATCGCTATTGGCAAGAATCCAATTTCTCCAGACTCAGGCAGGTTTTGGGACTGTGACGCTGAGGTGTCGTCATGAAGATGCTGATTTATCCAGCGGTTGAAGCGGAACGGCTCCAAAAGATCGTGGAGGCCGCCGGGCCCATGTCGGTGGTGAACGCCGACGGGGAGGAGGCGGCCCTGCGGGAGATCGCCGACGCCGACGCCTTTTTCGGAAAGCTCACGCCGCCGCTGCTGGCGGCTGCAGGGCGTTTGAGTTGGGTACAGTCTCCCACCGCCAGCCTGGAGCACTACATGTTCCCGGCGCTGGTGGACCACCCCTGCCGGCTCACCAACATGCGCGGGATCTATGCCGACGTCATTGCCGACCACGTCTTCGGCTACATCATCTGCTTCGCCCGCAATTTCCCCCTGTACATTCGGCAGCAGCTCCGCTCTCACTGGGAAGCGGCGGGCGGGGAGGCCGAACGCTCGGGTTTTGTCCTGGGACCCTCGAGCGTCAGCGGCATGGACCGCGCCCACCGGCATCTTCCGGATTCGACCCTGGGAATCGTCGGTCTGGGTAGCATCGGCTCCGAAATCGCCCGGCGAGGACTGGCCTTCGGGATGCGGGTGCTTGCCGTGGATCCCCAGCAACAGCAGGCCCCGGATGGGGTGGAGGCCCTGTGGAGGCCGGACCGCCTGCCCGACCTGCTCTCCGCCAGCGATTTCGTGGTGGTTGCGGCCCCGCACACGCCGGAGACCGAAAAGCTGTTCCGCCGGCCTCTCTTTCGACAGATGAAGCCGGACGCCTACTTCATCAACATCGGCCGTGGGATGATTGTGGACCTGGCAGACCTGACCGATGCGCTGCAAGCGGGCGAGATCGCGGGCGCCGGACTGGATGTCTTCGAGACTGAGCCCCTTCCCCCGGACCATCCGCTCTGGAAGATGGACAACGTGATCGTCACGCCGCACGTGGCTGCGGCCACTCCCAGAATCGCCGAGCGCCACCTAGGAGTTCTACTGGACAACGTGCGCCGTTTCGCCGCCGGCAAACCCCTGCGCAACCTGGTTGATAAGGCCAGGTGGTATTAGGGCCGCCGAGAGCCGGGATCTCTTGAGAAGCCGCCACTGCTTGGTGTTGTTTTGGAGAGGCGCTGCGTTCCGGGACCCGGCTCTTAATTCGCCGCGTACGCGGCTACGGTAGCGCGGGATCAGACGACCCCGGGCTTCCACCCGGGGCTACCCTAAGCCGCAGCTACGCTGCTCGATAAGGATGGCTTGTAGTAAGCGTTTCCTTGGCTAACCACGTCAACCGCAGCTTCGCAGCTCTCCCCTAACCCACAACGCTGCAGGGGGACAGGGTTGTTTGAAATATTGGAATAGCGGGCACCAGCCTGGGGTTCCAAAAAAGCCGCGAAGGCGGCGGCAGTAATTTCCGTGGTGTTTGCCTGATCTTATGCCGAACAAAAAACCGAACCTACCGACTACAGCGCACCGTGCGCGGCTGTTTCGAATCGGCTGCGACCAGGCTGTTCGAATTCCGCGAGAGCTCGAATTGAACGCAGACGAAGTGCGGATTAGCAGGGAAGGGGATTGTCTGGTCGTCGTGCCTGTTCAAAAACGTCCCAAACTTGCCGACGTCTTGTCCCGTTTGAGGCCCTTGGACGAGGACTTCCCGAATATCGCAGACCCGGCTACCAAGCCCCAAGATCTCCTCTGAGGTGTCCCGACTACTATTTGCCCTCTTCACTCCATCCAGGGTTCCAGGAACGTCGCGCTGCGGCGGGCGGCTTCGGCCACCGACATGATGCCCGCGAAGGCCTGGTGCACGGTGACGAAGCCCCGGTATTGGACGTCCGCCAGGCCCTGGAAGACCTCGTCGAAGTCGATCCCTCCCGATTCCCACAGGCCGATGTGGTCCAGTCGGACCGGGCCTCGGTTCCAGGTCCGGACCATCCCCTCTCCCTCGGGATTGAGGCGGTGGTTCTGGACGTAGACGTTGAATAGGTGTGGTCCCAGCCTTTTTATGGTCTCCCGGCCGTAATCCTCTCCCGCGATCATCCAGTTGGCGGGTTCGTAGATGATCCCGAAGTTGGGCCGGTCCACCTTCTCCAGCACTTGAAGGGAGCCCTCCACGGTCTCGAACAGGCTGGAGCAGTGGGACTGGTGGGCCAGGCGGATGCCGCGCTCGGCAGCGATGTCGGAGGCTTTCCGGGCCCAGGGAATGTCTTCTTCCTTCTTCATGCAGATCCGGATCAGGTCGGCTCCAAAGGTTTCCGCCAGGTCCAGGTAGGGCGCGATGTCGCGCAGGCCGGCCGGACCCAGCTCGTCGTTGCGGGGCACGGCGAAGTCTCCGGTAACCATGGAGACCGTGAGGCCGGCCTTCCCGATCCGGCGGCTCATGTCGGCTACTTGTTCGGGCGGCGAATGGATGCCTGCCTGGGAGGCCCGCATGCAGAGGGCCCGATACCCGTGGTTCCGGGCCAGGTCAATGAGTTCCGCCAGGTTCAACGAGGCCTCTTCCTTGTTGGAAAAGCTCTCCGCAACCCGGGCCGACAGCGATAGTTTCATGCGAGCCTCCTTGTCTTCCGCCTGTCCGGATGGCGTCTCGCCGCCGCCTCCCCCGGAGGCGCAGCTCCAGCCTGCTCCCAGCAGCATCAGGTGGGCTGAAGTCCGAAGGAAATCCCGGCGGTCAGGTGGATTGCCGTACATCCATAGTTCCCGAGTGTCCTGTCTCATGCTTCGACCTCAGCAACGGGGTTGTGTCTAAAGGCAGCGGCAGAGTAATATTCGCGCCAGCGACGCCGGGCGTCAAGTCCGACCTGAAGGACACCCATGCCACCCATGACGGGATCCCGCTATTTCGCCAAGGCCATGCAGGCCTATGAAGTCACCCACGTCTTTCTGGTCCCCACCATCCTGACGCCGGCCCTGGCTGAAATGGAAGACCTCGATATCGTGCGGGTCACGGCCCATAGCGAGAAGGCGGCCGTCTACATGGCCGACGGCTACGCTCGAATCTCGGGCAAGCCCGGGGTGGCCATGGCCCAGACCATCGGCGCGGCCAACCTGGCGGCAGGCCTGCGGGACCCCTATCTGGCCGGCGTCCCAGTCATTGCCGTCACCGGTGGCCGGCTTCCCGAGAGCAAGCACCGCGGCGTCTACCAGGAAGTGGATGATTTTCCACTGTTCGAGCCCCTGAGCAAGTTCAATGTTCAGGTGGATCTGCCCCAGCGCCTGCCCGACCTGCTCCGCCAGGCCTTCCGGGAAGCCACCACAGGATGTCCGGCTCCGGTTCACCTGGAGCTCGGGGGGAACTTCGGGCAGGCTATCGAGGGAGAGGCGGACCTGGATCCCGTCTTCGAGTCCCGGTTCGCTCGATTTCCGGCCATCCGCCCGCGACCGGAGCCCGACAGCCTGCGGCAGGCGGCCGACCTGTTGAGTCGCAGTCGTCGGCCGGTCATCGTTGCCGGAGGCGGTGTCACCCTTTCGGGCGCTCAGGCTGAAGTGAGACAGTTGGCGGAAAAACTCTCCATCCCGGTGGCGACCTCGCTGAACGCCAAGGGGACCCTTCCGGAGAACCACTCCCTGTCCATCGGCGTGGTGGGCTCCTATTCGCGCGCCTGCGCCAACCGGCTGGTGGCCGAGGCCGACCTGGTTTTCTTCATCGGCAGCCGCACCGGGGGGCAGGTCACCAACAGTTGGCGCATCCCGCCCAAGGGGACTCGGGTCCTTCAACTGGACATCGAGCCCGGAGAACTGGGCCGCAACTATCCCAACCTCTGCAGCTTGTGGGGCGACGCCAAGGTCGGGCTGCAGGAGTTGAATGCCGCCCTGGCCTCCCGGCCGCCCGACTCCGGGTGGCTCTCGCGGGTGGAGCAGGTAGTGGCCGAATGGCGTTCGGAGGTGGCTCCCCTGCGTTCGTCGCCGGCGGTGCCCATGCGCCCGGAGCGCCTCTGCAAGGAGATACAATCGGCCTTGCCCGAGGACGCGATCCTGGTCTCGGATACCGGCCACTCGGGGATCTGGTCCGGAACCCACATCGAGTTGCACCACCCCGGTCAGACCTACATCCGGGCTGCCGGATCCTTGGGCTGGGGCCTGCCGGCGGCCATCGGGGCCAAGTGCGCCGCGCCCCAACGACCGGTGGTCTGCTTCACCGGAGACGGTGGTTTCTACTACCACCTGTCCGAGTTGGAGACGGCCCTCCGTTACGGCATCCATCCCGTGATCGTGGTGAACGACAATCGTTCTCTCAATCAGGAGACCGAGATATTCGCCAGCGCCTACGGAGGGGTGCAGCGCCAGGGGTTGGAGATGTGGCAGTTCAGGGACCTGAACATCGCCGCCATGGCCGAGTCCCTGGGTTGCCGGGGCATCCGGGTAGAGCAGCCCGAGGGGGTCGTCCCGGCTCTGGAGGAGGCCCTGCAGGCCGACTGTCCGGTGGTGCTGGATGCGGTCACCGACATGGAGGCTCTGGCTCCCGATCCCTGGGGGTGAGGAGAACCGACTCTTGTCCACCATCAGAAATATCGCGGTGCTGGGGCTGGGAACCATGGGGCATGGCATCGCCCAGGCCTTTGCGGTGGGCGGCTGCCGGGTCAGCGGCTACGACCAGTCGCCCGAGGTGCGGGGGTCGGTGGCCGGCCGAATCGAGCAGAACCTGAGGACGGCTGCCCAAGCCGGTTTCGGCGAGGAGGATGCCATTGAACCCTCGCTGGCCCAATTCAGGGTCTGTGAGACCGAGGCCGACGCGGTTCAGGGCGCCGAGTTCGTGGTCGAGGCGGTTGCCGAGGACCTGGAGGTCAAGCGGCGGCTGTTCAGCCGGATCGAGCCCCAGGTTTCGGCCGAGACTATCCTGGCCAGCAACACCTCCAGTTTCCCCATCTCCGACCTTGCCGCCGATCTGAGCCGTCCCCGGCAGGCGCTGATCACCCACTGGTTCAACCCGCCCCACATCGTGCCGCTGGTGGAGGTGGTTCCGGGGGAGAAGACCGGAACCGAGGCCGTCGAAGCCACCCTGGCCCTGCTGCGACAGGTCGGTAAATCCCCGGTGCAACTGAAGAAGGAAGTTCCCGGCTTTCTGGTCAACCGCATCCAGATTGCCATGCTGCGCGAGATCCTGGACCTGCTGGACCGGGGCGTGGCGGATCCCGAGGAGATCGATCGGGCGGTGAAGAGCACCATCGGTTTCCGCCTGGCCGCTATCGGTCCGCTGGAGGTCATCGACTTCGCGGGCCTGGATGTCACCGCCAGCGTGTTCGAGAACCTGGTGTTGGACGTCCGATCCGACCGGCAGCTTCCGGCCGCGCTGGAGCAGGCGGTCCGGTCGGGCCGTTTCGGAGTCAAGAGCGGGGAGGGGATCTACAGCTACACCCCGGAGGTGGTGGAAGCAAAGGTGTCGGAGCGAGACCGCCGCTTTCTGGCACTGCTGCGGCTGTTCCACCAGGAATCGGAGCCCCCTGACGCAAGCCGCGGGCAGGGGATCGGCAAGCAACCAACGAGCGAACCATGAAGATTCGAGAGGGAACACGGGTGCTGGTGACGGCCGGAGCTTCCGGGATCGGCCGCAGGATTGCGGCTGCCTTTCTGGGGCAGGGGGCCGGTGTGCATGTCTGCGACGTTGCCGCGGATCGGGGTGCAGATCTGCTCCGGGAGCTTCCGGGAGTGGGATTCACCCGGGCCGACGTGGCTGTCCCTGCCGACGTGGAGCGAGTCTTCGCCGAATTGGCGGCTCATTTGGGCGGGCTGGATGTGCTGATCAACAATGCCGGCATTGCCGGCCCCACCGCGCCGGTGGAGGAGGTGAGCCCGGAGGACTGGAGCCGGACCCTGGACGTCAACATCACCGGCCAGTTCCTTTGCGCCCGCTTGGCCGTGCCCCTTCTGAAGCAGGCGGGAGGTGGCTCGATCATCAACCTTTCCTCGGTGGCCGGCCGGCTGGGGTATCCCATGCGAACCCCCTATGCCGCTTCCAAGTGGGCCGTGGTGGGCTTCACCCAGAGCCTGGCCATGGAACAGGGCCCTCACGGGATTCGGGTGAACGCCCTGCTGCCCGGTATGGTGGAGGGGGGCCGCATCCGCGCGGTCATCGCCGCCAAGGCGGCGGCTATCCAGAAAACCTATGACGAATTGGAGGCGGAGCACCTGAGGCAGGTCTCGCTTCGCAGAATGGTAGACCCCGACGAGATCGCCAACATGGCCCTCTTCCTCTGTTCGGAGGCGGGAGCCGCGATCACGGGCCAGGCGCTCAGCGTCTGCGGCAACGTGGAGCGAATGCTCTGACTCAATCGATTGAAGGAGCACCCCTTTCCCTTGACCACCACCCGAACCCCTGACTCCGATTGGCTGCACTGGGTCCTTTTCGGACTGCTGCTGGCACTGTGCCTGGTGGTGGGGGTGGCGCTCTTTTGGGAAGAGCCTCCCGACAGCCAGGGGTATGGGCACGGGGAGCTGAGGACCATGCGGCAAGGCGGGACCGGCGAGCGCCATGCCCAGGTCCTGTGGCTGGGGGCGGCCTTCGGGGTTTTGCAGCTTCTGCTTTTCGTGGCTTGCCTGGGCTTTGGTCTGCGGGGAGCCAGGGGTTCTTCCCGGGCCAAGAGAAGAGCTCTCCTGCTGGGCGGCGTCCTCTACCTGGCCGTCTTCATGGCCCTGGTTCTCACCTACCAGGACTACGTGAAGGATCCCACCCGGCTGCTGGTGTCGCTGCCGCCGCCCACGGCCGTCATGCTGTGGGTTCTGTGGCCGTTCCCCCTCTATTTCGTACTGGTCTACAGCTTGAAGTTCGAGGACTGGGTGTTCCGCAAGGAGGACAGCCGCCGCTTCCGGGAGCTGGTCGACACCCCGCCGACGGGCAGCAACTCCCTGACGGACCCCGAATCGCCTGAGGAGCATCGCTGATGGAAACGGACCGAGGCGTCACCATCCTGTTCTCGGTGGTTTTCTACATGGGAATTTGCATCGCGGTGGGCCTGTGGGCCCTTCGGCGGACCCGATCCAGTGCGGACTTCTTCATGGCCGGCCGCAACCTGGGGGTGATCGTCACCGGTTTCGCCGTCTTTTCCAGCATCATGAGCGGATTCGGCTTCGTGGGCGGCCCGGGGCTGGTCTACCACATGGGAATGAGCTCCCTGTGGATGGTGATCAGCGCCCCCATGGGCACCTGCATCTCCTTTTACCTCTTGGGGAAGCGCATCCGCCTGCTGGCCGAGTTGAAAGAGTCGGTGTCGCTGCCGGACGTGGTGGCCGCCCGCTACAACAGCCAGCTCACCCGCCTGCTGACCTCCCTCGCCATCCTGCTGGGTGTGATGGGCTACCTGGGGACCCAGATCCTGGCCATGGCCACCGTCCTGCAGGACATCATCGCCAATACTCCGATCGGCCGCTTGAGCCTGGAAGCCTGCGTGACCGTGTCGTTCGCGGTCCTGGTGTTCTACTGCGTCACCGGCGGCATCATCGCCTCGGTCTATACCGACGTGATTCAAGGCTTCATCATGGTGATTGCGGCCCTGCTGGTGCTGGTGGCGGCCACCACCGCCGTACCGGACGGCTTTGCCGGCATGTCGCTGACCATCGGAGCCGACGACCCCGAAGCCATCAGCCCCTGGGGGTCGGTGGGCATGCTGGGGTGCCTCTCCTGGTATTTCCTCTTCACCCTGGGGGCCTCGGGTCAGCCTCACGTGATTACCAAGCTGATGATGAGCAAGCGGGTGGGGGATGTGCGCCGCACCCTGCCCATTTCTGTGGTGGGGTATTCGCTGACCGCGCTCCTCTGGCTGGGGATCGGCCTGGCCATGAGAACCCTGGTGCTGTCGGGCAGCCATCCCGAACTGCCGGGGATCGATGCCGCGGCGCCCCAGTTCCTGCAGGCCTATACCCATCCGCTGCTGGCCGGCCTGGTCTTCGCGGCCCTGTTCGCCGCCATCATGTCCACCGCCGACGGCTTCCTGAACATCGGCTCGGCCGCCATCGTCCACGACATTCCCCAGTCCCTGCGGGGGCGGTCGCTGAAGAACGAACTGCTCTGGGCCCGCACGGCCACGGTGGTCATCGCCCTGGTCGCATCCCTGATCGCCGTCTACTCCGGCGACCTGGTGGCCATCCTGGGAGCCTTTGGCTGGGGCACCTTTGCGGCGGCCCTGGTCCCGGTGGTGACCATCGGCTTCAACTGGAAGCGGGCCACCTCCCTGGCCGCCAACACGGCCATGATCTCCAGCCTGGTCATCAATCTGGGGGTCAAGCTGCTCAAGATCCAGATCCCCTTCCGCATCGACGCCGGCGCCATCGCCCTGCTGGTCTCCCTCACCCTGTTCTTCGGGATCTCCCTCCTCTCCAAGCCCCAGAAGCTGGACCCGGACGTGGACCGGGTCATGGACCTGTGACGTAATTCAACCTGAAATTGAAGGCTTGGCTAAAACAGCTTGAGAGCGGCAAAGAGCAGTCCGGCAATGGCGAGTTGCGCCAGCAGCATCCGGTTGACTGCGGTGGCAAGTTCGGCCTTGAGGTCGGCCTTGACCTGCTGGATATCGGCCTTTAGTTCGGCCTTGAGGGCGGTCAGATCGGCCTTGGTGGCGACAGAATCGTCGAAAGCCTTGGCCATGGTGGTCACGATGGCTTCGGCCTGTTTGTTTTCGATGCCGGCATCTTCAAGCTGGCGGGCGGCTTGCAGAGTATCGAAAACAGCCGTGGTCATTCCGTTGCGTTCCTTGTCGTTATGGGTTGCCCTCTATTATACACCATGACCTCCCGGGGCTAAACACTGACCACTAACCACTGGCCACTGCCTTAATTGTCACGCGATGATTTCGTGGAGCACGCGGCCGCCGATGTCGGTGAGGCGGCGGAAGCGGCCGCCATGGAGGTAGGTCAGGCGCATGTCGTCCAGGCCCAGCAGGTTGAGGATGGTGGCGTGCACGTCGCGCAGGGGGATCTGTTCTTCCAGGGCCTTGACGCCGAACTCGTCGGTGGCTCCGGCAGTGGCGCCGCCCTTGACGTCTCCACCGGCCATCCACATGACCAGGGCGAACTGGTTGTGGTCGCGGCCGGGAGTTTTGGACTCGAGGTCGTTGAGGAAGGGAGTGCGGCCCATTTCCGAGGCCCAAACCACCAGCGTCTCCTCCAGCAGTCCCCGTTGCTTGAGGTCCTGCAGCAGTCCCGCCACCGGCAGGTCGACCTCGGCGGCGTGGTTCCGCATGCGTCCCTCCACGTTGGTGTGATCGTCCCAACTGTGCTTGTTGATCTCCACGCCGTGAACCAGCAGCGTATAGCGTACCCCCCGTTCCACCATCCGCCTGGCCAGCAGGCACTGGCGACCAAACCCCTCGGTGACGGGATTGTCGAGGCCGTAGAGACGGCGGGTGTGGGCCGGCTCTTCCGACAGGTCCACCGCTTCCGGGGCCGAGGCCTGCATGCGGTAGGCCAGCTCGTAGGCGCTGATCCTGGCCTCCAGCTCGGAAGCCCCGGGCCGCTGGTCCAGGTGCCGGGAGTTGAGGAAGTGGAGCAGGTCGAACTCCCGGCGCTGCTGGGAGCGGTCCACTCCGCCGGGAAGGTCGAGGTGCAGGATGGGGGTGCCGCTGGAGCGCAGCACGGTACCCTGGTAGGCCGCGGGCAGATAGCCGCTCCCCCAGACGGCGGCGCCGTTCACCGGGGCGCCCCTGGGGTCTTGAATCACCATGTAGCCGGGTAGATTCCGGTTGGGGCTGCCGAGTCCATAGGTGACCCAGGAACCCACCGAAGCGCTGCCCTGAAACTGGGACCCGGTGGTGACGTGCATGGTGGCGGGGCCGTGGTTGTTGTTCTCGACCTCGATCCCGTAGACGAAGGCCAGGTCGTCCGCGCATTGGCCGATGCGGGGAAAGAGACTGGAGATGGCGCGGCCCGACTGGCCGTAGCGCTTGAACTCAAAGGCGCTGGGAATGACCCGGTGAGGCTTGTTGAGATAGCCCTGGATCTCTCCGGAAAGACCGCTCAAGGGGGGCAGCTTCTGCCCGGCCAATTTCTGCAGAGCCGGCTTGTAGTCGAAGCTGTCCACGTGGCTGACCCCTCCCGCCATGAACATGAAGATGCAGTGCTTGGCCTTGCGCCCGGAATGGGGTAGGGGAGGTCCCGCCGCGCCCGGGGTTCCCGCCGGCAGCTCGTCCGCCAGCATGCCGGCCAGGGCCAGGGCCCCGATCCCGTTGCAGGAACGGCAGAGAAAGTCCCGCCGGGACAAAGCCTGCAGCCCCGGCCCGGCGATGCGGTTCCGGTGTTCCTCATTCATGATCCAACTCCTTCATCAGCAATCGGCCATTCATTTTATCAGTTTCTTCGTGTTCCTTCGTAGTTCTTCGTGCTCCTTGGTGGATTCCTCTTTTCCATGATTGTCCCTCGAAGGCACGGGCCCGCTAATCGACATACACAAACTCGTTGCTGTTCAGCAGCACCCGGCAGAGGGCTGTCAAGCCGTCGCCGGACGGGCTCTTCTCCAATAGTTGCCTCGACCGTGCCGTTTCCTCGGGCCGGGGATCCCGGCCCAGGGCGATCCGGAAGGCTTGGCGGATCCGGGAGGCAGGATCGCCGCCGCTTTCACGCTTGACCCGCTCGGCGAAGTGGCGCGCTTCTTCGTTCACGAACTCCCCGTCGTACATGGTCAGCGCCTGGAGAACCGAGACCGAAGTCTCCCGCCGGGCGCAGGAGGCGTTGGGAACCGGCGCGTCGAAGGATTCCATCAGGGGCATGCTCAGAGACCGTCGCTGAAAGATGTAGACGCTTCGCTTGCGGCCCCGGGGGCCGGACATGGTCTCCCAGGTGTTGGTGCCCTGGACCTTCTGGGCTTCGTCAAGCCCGGGGGGCAGGGGAGGAAAGACGGGAGGCCCGCTGCGGTCGCCGTTGAGCCTGCCGCTGGCCGTCAAGATGCTGTCCCGGACGGCTTCTCCCTCCAGGCGGCGGCGCTGGAAGCGCCACAGGTACCGATTTTGCGGGTCGATCCGGGTGGCCTCGGGATCGGAGTGCAGCGAAGACTGCCGGTAGGCGCCGGAAGTCACCATGAGTCGATGCATGGACTTGAGACTCCAGTTTCTCTCCACCAGCTCGCGCGCCAGCCAGTCCAGCAGGCGGGGATGGGTCGGGGCCGCCCCGTTCTTGCCGAAGTCGCTGGGCGTGTCCACGATGCCCCTCCCGAAGTGCCACTGCCAGAGGCGATTGACCATCACCCGGGCCGTCAGGGGATTCTCGGGGCTGGCGATCCACTTTGCCAGTGCCAGTCGGCGGCCCCTGGTCGGGTAGCGCCCGAAGGGATCCCGGTCGATGGGGGCCGGTTGGGAGTGGCCCTCGATGGCGCTGGGGAATCCCGGTTCCACCGGTTCTCCCTTGCGGTTCCAATGACCCCGCTCCAGGACGTAGGTGGTGGAGACGTTGGGGCCGTAGGGGGGGCCGTCGGCGTTTCTCAAGGACATGGCCAGCGGCTTGCGCCGCTCGATGCTGTTCTTGAGCCGAAGAACGCGGTGTCTGAAGTCGGTGAACTGCCGGTGTTCTTCAATGGAAAACTTCCGGTAGCCCTGGTCGTCCCGGATGGCTTTCTTCAGGTCCTTGAAGGTAGGCGGTTCGGGCTCAGGGGAGGCCAGGCGGTCGCGGGCGGCCTCCATCCTGTAGGCTTTCAGTCGCTCCAGCAGCGGTTCGTAAAAGAGGGCGAATGACGTTTCGGTGGTCTGCAACTGTTGTTCCAGTGCGGTCCGCTCCCGGTCCCACCGCTCCTTGCGGGCCGGATTGACGAAACTGGCGGGTTGCGGGCCTCCCAGTTGCTGGATGTCCCCGGGGCGCGGGGGATCGATCTGCACCGTGGCGAAAAAGGCCTTGAGCCGGTAGAAGTCCCTGGTGGGCAGCAGGTCGTACTTGTGGTCGTGGCATTGGGCACAGCCCACCGTCAGCCCCAGAAAGACGGAACCGACGGTGGAGGTCATTTCGCTGAGCAGGACATGCCGGTCCTCTTCGCCACGGGGCTCGGTGAAGGGGGCCAGGCGCAGAAAAGTCAGGGCCACCACCGATTCAGGGTCCGGAGGCGGCAGCGCTCCAGCCGACATCATCTCGAAGAACTCGTCCCCCGCCAACTGTTCCTTCACGAACAGGTTGTAGGGTTTGTCGGCATTGAAGGCATCGATGACGTAGTCCCGGTAGCGCCAGGTGTGGTAGTACTCCGGATCGCCTTCGTAACCGTTGGTGTCGGAGTAACGGGCCAGGTCCAGCCAGTGGCGCCCCCAGCGCTCCCCGTAGCGCGGATCGGCCAGCAGACGGTCCACCAGGGCTTCATAGGCGTTGGGGGAGGGATCGTCGGCGAAGGCCTCCACCTCGGCCGGGTCGGGCGGCACTCCCAACAGGTCGAAGAACAACCTGCGGATAAGGGTCCTGCGGGAGGCGGGGGGCGCGGGTGAGAGTCCCTCCTCCTGCAGGCGTTCCAGAATGAAGGAATCGATGCCGTTCCGGATCCAGGGCGAGCCCTTGACCTCGGGCGGCAGCCCGGCAGCGGGTTTGACGTAGGCCCAGTAAGGCTCCTCCGGCGAGTCCCCCCGGGGAGTGGCGGAGAGCCCACCGATCCACTGCTCGATGAGTTGGATCCGGTCTTCGGAGAAGGCCCGGCCCAGCGGCATGCGCGGCTCTATCTGGCCGCGCAGCACCTGTATCAGGGGGCTCTGCCCGGGGGCTCCAGGCATGACGGCGGCCCCGTGGCGCGCGCCTCCCGCCAGCACCGAGTCGAGGCTATCCACCGAAAATCCGCTGGTTCGGGTGTGGCGGTCGTGGCAGGGAAGGCAGTTCTCCTGCAGGACGGGCAGCACCTGGTCCTGAAAGTCCACGGAGGCGTGACCCGGAACCCCGGCCAACAGCAGCAGGGTCGCCACCAGGCAGACTCCCGCCAACTTCCTTCGGGCTGTCCGAATTGGGCCGGAATATGTCGATGGCCAGTCCATCAGCGCTCCCCGCGGCCGGCCCCCACCGTCCCGGGCGGCGAGACCAGGCTGCCGATTGAAGGATGAGTCAAAATATACAAGAGCCCCGGATCAATGTCACTCCCTTTGAAGTGTGCTTCCCGGGGCTTTCATCCGGCGGCCACCAGGGTCAGGCCGCCGAGCAGAATCAGCAGGCCCACGGCCTTGGGAAGGGGAAGCGGCTCCTTGAGCCAGAAGATGCCCAACAGGGCCCCCAGGGGAATGCTGATCTGGCGGAAGGCCACCACGTAGCTGACGTTATGGCTCCAGGTCATGGCGGCCAGGATGAGCAGGTAGCCCAGGTTGATGCCCAGTCCCAAGGGAACATAAATTCGGGACCTCCGGCGAATCAGCTCCAGGAAGGAGGCCCGCTCCCGCTTGCGGGCCAACACCACCACCGCCTGCAGACCGCTGGAGGAGAGGGCCCACAGGGCGGCGAAGACCAGGCTGGCCTCGAGGTTGGACAATGGTCCTGACCGCCCCGAGACCAGGAGCCGCAAGGCCTGCTCGTCGGCGATGGAGTAGGCGGTGGTGGCCAGGGCCGCCAGCAGGGCCGCCAGGAAGACGCGGCTGAGGTAGTGGCTGCCTTTGAAGTCGGCCATATGTCTCATGGGCAGGAGTATGCAGCCCGCCAGCACCAGCACGATGCCGGCCAGGCAGGCGGTGCTGATCTCCGCGCCTCGCCCCAGCAGGAACATGACCGCCACGATAAACAGCGGGGAGGATCGGGAGAGCGGATAGGCCAGGGAGAGATCCCCGGAGTTGTAGGCGGTGGCCAGACTGCGGTAATAGATGACGGTGGCGCAACTGCTCACCGCCAGCAGAGGCCACAATTCCGCTAGAATCGCGGGAATTTTCGGGATATGGTAGGCCAGCCCCGGCAGCAGACAGAGGCAACCCACCAGGTTGGCGGCCAGGAAGAGGGCGCCGCTGGGTTGGCTTCGCTTGCCGAGGGTGTTCCATCCCACGTGAATGACCGCGGAGACAAGGATCAGCAGCAGGGCGATGGGTTGCATGAGGTCGGTCGGCGAGTCGGGTCGGGCGCGATCGCTTCCGGATGATTATACCCAAGGTTCCCGGCGGCTTGGCTGAGAGGCGGTATCGGGGAACAGGCATGGAAAAAGAGCTTGCAGCCATCCGGCGTTGGGAGGGAACCGTCAGGGCCCTGGTGGACTGGGACCTCGACGGAGCCCAGCAGCGTCACGAGCGGAGCGGCGGCGGGCCGCTGAGCGGCTGGTCGCTGGGGGTCAAGGACATCATCGATGTCCAGGGAATGCCGACCCGCTGCAACGTGGACTTTCTTCCGGAGACGCCGGCCCGGGAACACGCAGGCGTGGTGGAGCGCCTGCTGTCTCTGGGCGCTTTCGTCCTGTCCAAGACCGTCACCACCAGCCTGGCTTTTCTGGATCCCGGAGCCACCCGCAATCCCTGGAACCCCAGCCACACTCCCGGGGGCTCCAGCAGCGGCTCGGCCGCGGCCGTGGCCTGCGGGATGGTTCGGTTGGGGCTGGGTTCCCAGACGGTGGCTTCGGTCAATCGTCCGGCCAGCTACTGCGGGGTGACGGGGTTCAAGCCCACCTACGGACGGCTGCCTGTCACCGGCGTCTTTCCCTTTTCCCCCAGCGTGGATACGGTCGGTTTATTCACCCGCGGAGTTTTCGACATGGTAAAGGCCGCCTCGGCCCTGTTGGGAGAGCCCGCGGCAGGGGAACCGGGGCGCCTGAGCATCGGACTGGCGCCGGACCTGCACACCGAGCCCGCCGGGGACGTCATGCTGAGGGCGTTGTCGCAGGCCGGAGACCGTTTGGCCGCCGGGGGATGCGAGGTCAGGACGGTGAGCCTGCCCGAAGAGTGTGCACGCGCCTACCGGAACCACTTCGACCTGATTGCCTCCGAAGGGGCCCGAGGCCAAGCGGAGTTGATGGCCCGCCACGGGGATCGCTATCCCCCCAAGCTGCGTGCCCTGCTGCTGGAGGGGAGAGCGGTCACTTCCGAAGACCTGGATCGGATTCAGGAGCACCGGCGCGGGCTGACGGTCAGGATGTCGGCTCTATTGGATGAGGTGGACCTGGTCCTGTCTCCGTCGGCAGAGGGAGCTGCACACCGGGCCCTGGCCATCACCGGCGATCCCCGCTTCAGCCTGCTGTGGACCTATACGGGGTGTCCCACGGTAACGTTGCCGGCGGCGCTGTCCCCCGAGGGGCTGCCGCTGGGCCTGCAGTTGTCGGCCCGTCCCATGGCGGACGCGGCCCTGCTGGCGGCCGCCCGCAAGGTGGAGTCCCTGCTGGGATTTGACGCGCGACCCGGGTAGCTCCGCCAATGCCGGCTCGCGATCAGCAAGGGGACACAAAAAGAGTTATCCACGAAGGGCCACTAAAAAGAGCCCATTAGTCAAAAAATCGTTCCGTACCCCCAGAATCGGAATTTTAGAGAGAGCTGCGAAGCTGCGGTTGACGTGGGTAACCCGAGGGAACGCCTGTTACAAGCCATCCTTATAGAGCAGCGAAGCTGCGGCTCAGGGTAGCCCCGGGCGGGAGCCCGGGGTCGTGTGTGGCCCGCACTGTCGCAGCCGCGTATGCGGCGGATTAGAGGCGGGGTATCGAATCTCTCGGCCTCTCCAGAACGACGCCGACAGAGTCGCCCTATCAATAGAGCCCGGGGTCGTTTGAACCCCGCGCTGCCGTAGCCGCGAAGCGGCGAATTAGTTGCCGGGTCCGGGAACGCAGGCCTTTCCCAATATCGCGCCAAAATACGAATCGTTTCCCGCGGGAGACCGCATTGACGACACGAGACTCAGCCACCAACCCGCTGCGCATCGGCCTCGCCGGTTACGGCAACTGGGCTCGCGAGGCTTACATGCCGGCCCTGCGGGCTGATGGCAGGGGCAAGGTTGTGGCCGCTTCGGCTCCCAGCCAGGCCACCCGGCAGCGTATTCGGGAGGAACTGGGCAGCCGGGTCCGTATCTATCCTCACTTCGAGGCCATGCTGGCCGCCGGCGGTCTGGATGGCGTGCTGATGGCTCTTCCCGAAGCCGTGCACGAGTCGAGCCTGCTGGCTGCGATCGGTTCGGGGATTCCCTTTTTCTACGAGCCTCCCGTGTCGCACCGTCGGGACCGGATCGCTCCGGTACTGGAGGCATTGCTGGGAGCGACCCAGATCCAGCAGGCCGACCTGGAGCTGAGATTTCTTCCGGTGGTGGCCGCAGCCGCCCAAAGGCTGGCCGAGGGCGCCATCGGAGAGCCGCAGACCGCCAGGATCCGGATGAACGGCAACTGGAATGCCCGGCCGGGAGCCGGCCTCAGCCTGCCCCTTGTGCTGGCACCCTGGTATGTGGACGTCCTGGACGCGATGCTGGCTTCTCAACCTCAGGGAGTGCTGGTTCAGGATGGCCGGGGAACCGAAGGTCGCATGCAGGCCTACGCCCTGACCCAGCTGGACTACGGCGGGGTCTGGGGAACCTTTCAAGCCAACATCTCCAGCGTTCAGGGCCCCGAGACCTGGGTCGAGGTCCAGGGGCGGGACGGAGACCTCTTTGCGGATCTCTTCACCGGAGAGTTGAGACTTCGAAATCGGTCCGACCCGGACTGGCGGGTGGATCGAGTGGTCTCGGCTCTGCGGCCCTTTGCCGGATGGCCCGGTTTGCGTGAGTGTTTGTCGGACTTCCTGGACCAACTGGAGGGGAAGCCTTTCTCGGGAGTGCCGGCCGAAGATATGGCCAGGCTGCACTGCCTGGGCTTGGCTGCCGAGGAGTCCATCGACACTTTGTCCTGGGCACCGGTGAGAAGCATGGACGAGTTGCGGCGGAATTTGCGATGATGAGGGGGCGGGGCCGTCTGGAGCGGCCTGATTCCTGACGAAATTGATAGGAAGCGAGGTGGCGGGCAATGGGTCGAACAATGAAGAGAGCATGGCTGGCCGGTGGCTTGGGAGTTCTCCTGTTGTTGGGAGGGGCCGGGGTTGCCGGGGCGGAGGAGAAGTTCAAGTATCAGTATGAGTTCGAGTCCATCCGGATCCCCAGGCTGGACGCCGATGAGCCCAAGCTCGCGGAGGTCTCGGTGCAGCGTGCCCTGGATTTTCTCGACCAGGGGGCCACCGCCTGGAGCCGCGGACACAAGTGCGTGACCTGCCACACCAACGGAAGCTACATGGCCCTTCGCCCCTCGCTGACCCAGTCCTTGGGACAACCCGCCGGGGAACTGCGCGACTTCTTCGGGAAGGTGCTGCGGGAAGGAACCGCCCGACTGGGCCAGGAGCGCAAGCTGGGCGACTCGCAAATGATCTACCTTGCCCGCGGCCTGGCTGAATGGGACGCCCATGTGTCGGGAACCTTGTCGGACGATACCAGGCAGGCTCTGAAACAGTTGTTCGAGCGCCAGCTTCCCACCGGCGAGTGGAAGGCCGCTCTGTGCTGGCCGCCGCTGGAGTCGAGCGCCTTTCAGGAAGCCACCGTGGCAGCCTTGGCGGTGGGGACGGCTCCGGGTTGGCTGGCAGGCCTGACCGACGAGGGACTGAAGGCCGGCGTGAAGCGGTTGCAGGACTATCTGCGCCGGGTCGAGCCCCCGCACGACTACGGGCGGGTGGTGCTCCTGTGGGCCTCGGCCAAGTTGGATGGCCTGCTGGAGGAGGGCGAGAAGGAGCGGATCATCGAGATGATCTGGAGCAAGCAGCGGGCCGACGGCGGCTGGGCGCTGCGCGCCTTTGCCGAGCCCGAGCAGTGGGGCAACGGGAACCGGGCCGAGAAGCTCAGGGCGGAGAAGGAGTTCACCGATCCCCCCAGCGACGGCCACCAGACGGGCTTGGCTCTCATCGCGCTACGCGAAGCCGGAGTCAGTGCCCGGGACCCCAGGGTCCAAAAGGGTGTCCGGTGGCTGCTGTCGAATCAGCGTGAGTCGGGTCGTTGGTGGACCCGTTCTCTCAACACCGATAACTACCACTTCATCGCCTTCAGCGGGACCCTCTATCCGCTGGTGGCGCTCCACCTGTGCGACGCGCTGCCTGAAGGATCTGCCGGAACCGCCACCGCTCAAGCCCGGCGATAGCCCTGTGGCAGCGGGGGCAGGAAAGGTCCATGGGGGACCATCTTGGTAGAGCCAAACCTCTTCGGGAAGAGTGGAACCGAGCACACTTGAAAAATAGACTATGGTCTTGGACCATGGTCCAATCGGCTCATGCAGGAAATCCAGATATCCAAATTCAAAGCGACCTGCCGGGCAGTTCTGGACCGCGTAGCCAAGACCGGCAAGCCGGTGCTGGTGACCCGGTTCGGCAAGCCGGTTGCCCGGATCCTTCCTCCCCCTTCCAACCCAGCCGGCAACTGGCTGGGTTCCATGAGTGACAGTGGCAAGATCCACGAGGATCTCGTGGCCCCAGCCTCAGATCTCTCCGATTGGGAAGCCATCATCTAACGGCGACTCCCAACGTCCCTCAATTCCCGTGTGGCAGCCCGGTCCACCTTCCCGGTCTGCTCGTCGATCGCCACCCCATAGTCCTGCCGGGCGGCTGCCAGTGAGACCTTGCCGTTCCTGACGTCTTGCTCAACCGCCTGGGGGGACCGCTCCAGCGGGTTGCCCCAGCCGCCGCCGCCCGCCTGCCGGTGGTAGATGCGTTCGCCTTCCTTGATCGAAGTCGAGATCATGGTCGGCAGGACCCTGGTCTCCTCTTTCCCCCGCAGCTCGTTGATGGAGCCCCTTCCAGACAGGCCGCCAGAGAGTCCGTAGGGGGGATGGTCCCTGCGGTCGGAGCGGATGGCCAGATGGGCTTCCCCTTCCAGCAGGCGCCATTCCCGCTCGATGCCGAGCCCCCCGCGGAATCGGCCGGCCCCTCCGCTGTCGGTCACCATCCCGTAGCGTTCGATGTGGACGGGGTATTCGCACTCGGCCTGTTCCACCGGAATGTTGGCGGCTACATTGGCGATGTTGCACAACCCGTCGTTGCCGTCGCGGTCGGGACGGCCTCCCCAGGTCCCGGAGAGCAGCTCGTAGTAGACATAGGGAGTCCGGCGGCCGCCTTGTTCCCGCAGGCCGCCGATGATCACCAGGGTGTTGCCTCCCTCGCTGGCCGCAAAGACGCGGTCCGGCAGAATGCCGGCCAGGGCGCCGAACATGGTATCGGCCAGGCGGAATCCGGTGATTCCCCTCATGGAGGAAGCCGCCGGCATGACCCCGTGCACCACTGTGCCCGGAGGAGCCACGATGCGCAGCGGCTTGAAGAGTCCGGCGGTGTTGGGAACCTCCTCCCGCATGACCGAACGGACGGAGAGGGCCACCACCGAGGCGGTGAAGGAGAGCGTGCAGTTGATGGCTCCCCGGACCTGGGGAGCGGAGCCGGTGAAATCGGCGGTCAGGGAGTCTCCCTCCACCGTCAAGGTGACCTTCAGAGGTACAGGGGGTCCGCCCACGCCGTCGCTGTCCATGTGGTCGGTAAAGGAGTAGCGGCCGTCCGGCCAGGAGGCGATTTCCCGCCGAAGCAGCCGTTCGGTGTAGGCGATCATCTCGGACGCGCAGCGGGTGAAGGTCTCCAGCCCGTAGCGCCGGATGAGCTCGTGGATGCCCCTCTCCCCGATGTGGCAGGCGGCGATCTGGGCCTGCACATCCCCGATGGTCATGCGCGGCACCCGCACGTTGGTTCTGAGCAGGGCGAAGAGAGCCTCATCGGGCTCTCCGCGACGGTAGAGCTTCAACCAGGGAATCCGCAGCCCGTCCTGAAAGATTTCGGTGTTGTCGCAGGCCGAACTGCCGGGGAGGCGTCCCCCCAGGTCGAGATGGTGAGCCGTGCTCACGGCAAAGGCCGCCAGGCGGTCCTTCCAGAAGATGGGCTTCACGATGAAGATGTCGGGAATGTGCATGCCCCCGTCGAAGGGGTCGTTGAGAATGAAGACGTCGCCCGGGCACATGTTCTCTCCATACTTCCGGAAGAGGGTCTCCATGGCGTAGGGAACCGTGCCCAGGTGCAGGGGGGTGGTGACACCCTGGGCGATCATCTCGCCCTCGGCGTTGCAAAGAGAGGTCGAGTAGTCCAGGCAATCGCGGACGATGGTGGAGTAGGCGGTCCGGTAGAGGGCCAGGGCCATCTCGTCGGCGGCGGAGGCCAGCGCGTTCTGGATGATCTCCCGGGTGATGGGATCGACGGAGGCCTCTCCGCCGGATCCGTTACCGGCCGTGATGTCGGCCTTACTCATCCTCCACCTCCATGACCACGTTCCCGTGTTCGTCCCGCCGGACCGACATGAAGGGGGGGACGACGATGGTGGAGTCGTATTCGTCGATCAACAGGGGTCCCCTGACGGTTCCGGAAAGGTCCGAGCGGGCCACCACCGGAGTGTCGATGAGGCCGCCGTCGGCGCCGAAATAGGCCTGCCGGCGGGACTGGGTCGCAAGGGCGGAGGCCCTAGGTATGAACCCCGCCTCCCGCCCGGGGGCGGCCACCTGCCCCACCAGGCGCACGGCAATGATTTCAGTGGGGTTTTCGGGGTCCGACCGGTGGCCGTAAAGCCGCTCGTGTTCGGCTTCGAAGTCCTCGTTCAAGGCCTGGATCCCGGGTCCGTCCAGGGCGTCGCCCGGAAGCTCCAGGCGGATTTCGGAGGCCTGTCCCTGAAAGCGCAGGTCGGCGCTCCAGCTCAAGGTGATCCGGGAGGGAGCGTAGCCCTCGGCTTCGAAGCGGGCCAGCATCTTCTGCCTCAGCTCCTGCCGAATGTCCTCCAGGCTTGCCGCCTCGGCGTCGGCGGCGAGAAGCAGGCAGCTCCTGACGTCGTGGTGCTCCACTCCCGATGCCAGCAGGCCCAGAGCGCTGAACAGGCCCGGCAGGGGTGGAACGATGACCTTGCGGATGTGCAGCTCCCGGGCCAGACCGGCCGCATGGACGGGGCCGGATCCGCCGAAGGCCATCAACACGAACTCTCGCGGGTCCCGGCCCCGCTCGGTGGAGACGGCCCGCAGGGCCCGCATGGTCCTGGCGTTGGCAATCCGGTGGATGCCCTCGGCCGCTTGCAGCAAATCCATTCCCAGAGGGGTGGCGATCCCGTCCCGAACGGCGCTGGCGGCGGCATCCGGGTCGATGGCGATGTCCCCGTTGGCCAGTCGGCCGGGACGGATGTACCCCAGCACCACGTTGGCGTCGGTGACGGTCGGTTCCTCCCCGCCGCGGGAATAGCAGGCAGGTCCGGGGATGGCCCCGGCGCTGCGCGGACCCACCCGGACCCCGCCGGCTCCGTCCAGATAGGCGATGCTGCCCCCGCCGGAGCCCACTTCGGCGAGGTCGATGCTGGGAGCCCGAATGAGCTCGCCGCCTCCGCCCGTCAGGCGGTTGCCCGCCGAGAGGGAGGCGCCGACCTCGTATTCGGGGCTGTAGCGCACCCGGCCCTCCTCGATCAGGGAGGCCTTGGCGGTGGTTCCCCCCATATCCAGCGTAATGACGTTCTCCAGGCCCAGGTGGCGCGCCGTGGCCTGGGAGGCCAGCACCCCGGCGGCCGGGCCCGATTCCAGCATGTAGACGGGACGGCGGGCCGCCTCCTCTTCCGGGGTCAACCCCCCGGCCGACTGCATGATCAGCAGGGGCGAATGGATGTCCAGGTCTTCCAATCCAGACCTCATGGCCGCCAGGTAGCCGCGCATGACCGGCCGCACGTAGGCATTGACCACGGTGGTGGCGGTGCGTTCGTATTCCTTGCGTTCGCGAAGCACCTCCGAGGAGAGTGAGAGCTGAACCTCGGGCAGTTGCCGGCGCAGAAATTCTCCCACCAGGTTTTCGTGCTCGGGCCAGGCGTAGGCGTGCAGCAGGCACACGGCTACCGATTCGACCTTCTCTGCCTTCAAGCTGCGGGCGATGCGGTTCAGGTCGTTCGGGTCCACCTCGGCCAGAACCTCGCCCCTGGCCGAAAGGCGCTCCCCCAGCTCGTACCTCAGATAGCGCTCCACCAGCTCGGGAGGTTTCTGGAAAAAGAGGTCATACATCTGGGGGGCCCGGATGCGGCGCAGCTCCAGCACGTCCCGGAACCCCCGCGTGGTGATCAGGGCCGTCAGCGCCCCGCGGCGCTCCAGGATGGCGTTGGTGGCCACGGTGGTTCCGTGAACCACTTCGGCCACCTCCGACCCGGAAGCCGCGGTGGTTTGGAGCAACTGCGAGATACCGTTGAGCACGGCGGTTTCGAAGTCGGGGGGCGTCGAGGGGACCTTGGCGGTCCAGACGTTTCCCCCGGCGTCGGCCAGGACCACGTCGGTAAAAGTCCCCCCGACGTCGGCCCCCAGCCGGATCGGCCCTATCGGTTTCATGCCGGTCTCCCGTAGCTGCATTCCATGGCTTGCTTTCCGGTCTCCCGGTGAGATGTGCGGGTCAATCCGCGGAGCCGAAGCGTTCCCGCAGTTCCCGCCGTAGCGTTTTCCCGTAGGCGTTCTTGGGAATTTCATTCACGAAGACCACCCATCTCGGCTTCTTGAAGCTGGCGATGCGCTCCCGGCAGAAGGCAATCAGTTCAGCGGCCGGGGGCGGGGCTTGCGGGTTGCGCGGCCTGACGGCTGCTTTCACCGATTCTCCCCATTCCGGATCGGACACGCCGAACACGGCCACCTCGGCCACCTGAGGGTGTTCCATCAGGGCTTCTTCGACCTCTCGCGGGTAGATGTTGGACCCCCCGGAGAGGATCATGTCGTTTTTGCGGTCCACCAGGAAGAGATATCCCCGTTCATCCAGGTAGCCGATGTCCCCGGTGTGCAGCCACCCCCCGCGCAAGGTCTCGGCGGTGGCCTGAGGATTGTTCCAGTAACCCTTCATGACCACGCCGCCCCGCACCAGGACCTCGCCGGCGCTTCCCGCGGGCAGCGGTTGGCCGGCGCCGTCCACAACGCGGACTTCCACGTCGGTGCGCGGCAATCCCGCGGTGAGCAGCGCCGGCGCCTTCTCCAGTTCCGCCCCCATGGCCCGTCGGCTGAGGGCGGTGATGGTCATGGGAGACTCTCCCAGTCCGTAGAGCTCGGTCAGGATGGGCCCGAAGCGGGCGACAGCCCGTCGGGCGTCTTCCACGTACATGGGGGCTCCGCCCCAGGCAATGGCCCGCAGGCTGGAAAGGTCGTGGCTGGGGCCGACCGACTCCTCCGCCAGTCGTTTGACCTGAGTGGGGGCCAGAAAGGGAATGAGGGTGACCTTCCAGCGGGTGATCTCCTCGAACACCAGGGCAGGGCTGAACCCCACCGAATCGTGAAGAATGTTGGTGACGCCCCGGGCCACCAGTGGAAGCGCATAGAGGCCGCTGCCGTGAGAGAGAGGAGCCGCATGGAGCGCCACGTCGGTCTCGTCGGGGACGTAGTGGTCGGCGAAGAAGCTCATGGTCATGGCCAGCAGGTTGCGGTGGGAGAGCATGGCTCCCTTGGGCTTGCCGGTGGTGCCGGAAGTGTAGAAGAGCCAGGCCAGAGCGTTCTCCTCCAGCTCGACATCGTCCGGGAGTTCGGCAGTCTGAGCCAGCAGATCCTCGTAGCCGAGGGTGTCCGTGGAAGCACGCTCGCCGGTACTGATCCAGTGACGAACCGAGGTTTCCCGGCGGGCTTGCGAAATGCGGGGGTTGATAAAGTCTCCATGGATCACGGCTGCGGTCTGGCTCTGCTCCAGGATGTAACGAACCTCGCGCGGATGGAGCCTGACGTTGATGGGGACGGCCACGGCCCCCAGGCGGAAAAGAGCGAACAGGGTCTCCAGAAAGGGAGGCCCGTTGTGCTGGAGGATGGCTACGCGGTCTCCCATCCGGACGCCCAGGACTTTCAAGGCGCCGGCCAATCGGCCCGTCCGCCGGTTGAACTCCTCGTAATTCAGGATTCTGTCACCCTGAACCAAAGCCGGCCTGTCCGGGTGGGCCCGGGCGGCGCGGCTCAACAAGAGGGAGAGATTCATGAGCTTCAACAGACCGGCACGGCGGTTCCGTGGCGGGAGTGGTTGAGGAGCAGGTCAAGGGCCGGCCCAGGTTTTCGGTGGGCTGGTTTGCCGCCGTACCATATCCTGCTCCTCCGGTCGCGTCAACCGGGCGGCCGGACCTCCGAGTCGGTTCGTGGCGGAAGATCGGAACAGGCCCGGTCCGGAACATGGCGGTGGCCGGGACGCTTCTTTTCATCGCGTTGAATTTTCGCTATTCTGCCGCGAAGCAGAGGCTCGCCCCCCCACCGCATCAGCCATCGCCATTCGGCTCGGCTTCTGCGATTCCCCCTCAAGGGGGGAGTGATAGAGTGGTACAGACCGCATTCATCCTTTACATCATAAACCGCAAACATGGTTTACACGCTGATAGGGTATCGATCGAGGAGGATAGAGC